>NZ_JAVFVN010000234.1:0-323 GCF_030910085.1 Stenotrophomonas maltophilia group sp. RNC7
CTTGAGATCGACATGGCGAACAGTCAACTCACCGGAGCTGAAGAGAGCCTCTTCATTGAGAGTGATGCCGTCACGCCCATAGGGAAGATCGCCGTTGTAGACGGCATCGTATATCCTGTCATTACATAGCTTCAGCTCTTCCCAGCGCGGAAAGTCTAGCGTTGCTGGCAGGCATTGAAACGATGATATTGCAGATAAGATCGCCTGCTCGTGGCGAAGAAGATTTGCCCATCGCATTGCAGCTTCGATAGGGCGGTAGAACACCTTCGATCTTGGCGGGTCCTTATGCATGCATCCCGTTCCTTTTGGAAACGCTACATCAC
>NZ_JAVFVN010000258.1:0-7144 GCF_030910085.1 Stenotrophomonas maltophilia group sp. RNC7
GCCGGCCGCTGGCCGGCAACCATAGGGAAACCTGGCAACGGTCCATGGGGCTGCCGGCCAGCGGCCGGCACTACCGGGATGCGTGCCAAGGTCCATGAGGTTGCCGGCCAGCGGCCGGCACGACCGGAGGCGGTCAGAAGCGGTTATCGCCATCCAGCATCCGGCCCAGGCCGCCCAGCACCGAGCCTTCGCCGCGGTTCTGGCCGCCGCCCTGCGGTGCGGCCATCCACATGCGGCCGGCCAGGCGTGAGAACGGCAGCGACTGCAGCCAGACCTTGCCGGGGCCGGTCAACGTGGCCAGGAACACGCCTTCGCCGCCGAACAGCATGCTCTTGATGCCGGCCACCCGACGCACGTCCATGTCCACCGTCGGGTGGTAGGCCACCACGCAGCCGGTATCCACGTCCAGGCGTTCGCCGGCGGCCAGCTCGCGCTCCACCACGCAGCCGCCGGCGTGGATGAACACCCAGCCGTCGCCCTCCAGTTTCTGCATGATGAAACCCTCGCCCCCGAACAGGCCGGTCATGATCTTGCGCTGGAACTGCACGCCGATCTGCACGCCGCGCGCGCCGGCCAGGAAACTGTCCTTCTGGCAGATCAGGCGGCCGCCGTGCTGGTCCAGTTTCATCGCCAGCACCGTGCCGGGGTAGGGCGCAGCGAAGGCGACCTTGCCCTTGCCATGGCCGCTCTGGGTGTAGACGGTGGCGAACAGGCTTTCGCCGGTCAGTACGCGCTTGCCGGCAGCCATCACCTTGCCCATGAAGCCGCCGCCCTGGTCGCCATTGGCGGCGCCGAACACGGTATCCATCTGCACCGTGGCGTCCTTGAACATCAACGCGCCGGCCTCGGCAATGGCGCTCTCGCCGGGATCAAGCTCGATTTCCACGAACTGCATTTCATGGCCGACGATGCGGAACTCGATGTCGTCGGCGCGGCCGCTGGCGGCGGCGGGGACCGGGGGCGGGGTGTGGGGCATGCCCGGGGCCGCGGATTGCAGTTCGGGCACTTCGGCAATCGAGGTCCATCCGCTCATGCCCTGGCACCAGGCCAGCGCGCGCGGGTTGGCCTGCGCGTAGCGGCGCGCGGCCGGGTCATCGAGCGGTCCGATTCGGTCGGCCTGGGCCGAGGCATGGAAGTACCACTGGGTCATTGCGGCGGCTCCGCGGCGCTGGAAAACCCCGAGTCTAGCGAGCGCCCCGGGGGGCAGGGCGACGGGGCCATGAACGGCCGGCATTTGCGGGGCAGGTGCTGTATTGCAACAATTATCTGGTAGCGCCGTTTTACCACCCCTCCAAACACAGCCTACCGCCATGTCCCCGACCCGCACTTCCCGTGGCCGCCCTCTGGTCGCGCGCCCTCTCGTTGCCGCTCTTTCCGCCCTGCTGCCGTTGGCAGCCGCCGCCCAGGAAACCCCTGCCGCCAAGGATCCGGTTGCCCTCGACACCCTGCAGGTCACCGCGCAGCGCCGTGTCGAGAACGCCAAGGACGTACCGGTCGCAGTCAGCGCGATCCAGGGCGAGAAGCTGGATGTACTCGGTTCGGCCGGCGATGACATCCGCTTCCTGGCCGCACGCGTGCCCAGCCTCAACATCGAGTCGTCCTACGGCCGTGCCTTCCCGCGCTTCTACATCCGCGGCCTGGGCAACACCGATTTCGATCTCAATGCCTCGCAGCCGGTGTCGCTGGTATACGACGACGTCGTGCAGGAAAGCCCGCTGCTGAAGGGCTTCCCGCTGTTCGACCTGGCCAACGTGGAAGTGCTGCGTGGCCCGCAGGGCACCCTGTTCGGCCGCAACACGCCGGCCGGCGTGGTCAAGTTCGACTCGGCGCGTCCGTCGCAGGATGCCGATGGCTACCTCCGCGTCGGCTATGGCAGCTACAACAGCTGGAACGTGCAGGGCGCCTACGGCGGCCCGCTGACCGACCGCTGGTCGGCACGCGTCTCGGCGATCTACCAGCGCCGCGACGACTGGGTCGACAACACCCGTGTCGGTGCTCCCAACAGTGGCTTCGAAGGCTACGACGAAGCCGCCGGCCGCGTGCAGTTCCTGTACGAAGGCGATGACTTCGAAGCGCTGTTCAACCTGCACAAGCGCAAGCTCAACGGCACCGCCCGCCTGTTCCGCGCCAACATCATCCAGAAGGGTGGCAATTCGCTGGTCGAGAACTTCGACCGCGACAAGGTGGCCAACGACGGCGTCAACTTCTCCGACCTGGAGACCTGGGGGGGCAGCGCGCGCCTGCAGTGGAACCTCGGCTCGGTGACCCTGCACTCGATCACCGGCTACGAGACCGCCGAATCGCTCAACCGCGGTGACATCGACGGTGGCTACGGTGCGGCCTTCCTCGGGGCCGGCAACTACGGCCCGGGCCTGATTCCGTTCTCCTCGGAGTCGGCTGATGGCCTGCCGCACCATCGCCAGTGGACGCAGGAAGTGCGCGTCGAGTCCAACGAGTGGGGCCGCTTCGACTGGCAGGCCGGCGTCTTCTACTTCGATGAAGACGTGACCATCAACAACTTCAACTACGACTCGCTGGCCCCGGGTAATCCGCAGACCGGCCATGTGGTGCAGAACCAGCGCAACAAGGCCTGGGCGGTGTTCGCTTCGGGTGACTTCGACGTCACCGACCGCTTCAAGCTGCGTGCCGGCGTGCGCTACACCCAGGACAAGAAGGACTTCAGCGCCAGCGTGCTGCAGGCGGTTCCGTTCGGCACCCCGGTCAGTGGCCCGTACCTGGCCAACACCGACGTCAACGACGTCAGCTGGGACCTGAGCGGCGTCTACAAGCTGACCGACGACATCAACGCCTACGCCCGCGTGGCCAAGGGTTTCCGCGCGCCGTCGATCCAGGGCCGCCTGGCCTTTGCGCCGGGTCTGTCGCAGGCCGATTCGGAGAAGGTCATCTCGTACGAGGCCGGCATCAAGGCCGATCTGTTCGAGCGCCGCGCGCGCCTGGGCCTGAGCGTGTTCCGCTACGACGTCGATGGCCAGCAGCTGATCGCCGTGGGCGGTTCCAACAACACCGCCACCCTGCTCAACGCCGACAAGACCATCGGCCAGGGCGTCGAGCTGGACCTGGAGGCCTACCTGGCCGACAACGTCCTGCTGACCTTTGGCAGCAGCTACAACGACACCGAGATCAAGGACAAGAACCTGGCGGTGGCGATCTGTGGCGGCGGCTGCACCATCACCGACCCGACCACGGTGATCAACGGCCAGACCTACGCGCTGGTGAACGGCAACCCGCTGCCGCAGGCGCCGAAGTGGATCCACAACGCGACCCTGCGCGTGGGCTTCCCGCTCAGCGATGGCAGCGAGCTGTACGCCTACACCGACTGGGCCTACCGCAGTGCGGTGAACTTCTTCATCTACGAGTCGCCGGAATTCCGCGGCCGTAGTTCGCTGGAAGGCGGCCTGCGCCTGGGCTACAACTGGGGTTATGGCCAGTACGACGTGGCGGTGTTCGGCCGCAACCTGACCAACCAGACCCGCGTGGTCGGTGCGATCGACTTCAACAACCTGACCGGCTTCCTCAACGAGCCGCGCACATGGGGCGTGGAGTTCACCGCGAAGTTCTGATGCGGTGGCTGCGGTAGTGCAATGAAGAAGGGCCGGCGCAATGCCGGCCCTTCTGTTTCCTGCTTTCTGTAGAGTCGAGCCATGCTCGACTGCCATGAGCCGAGCATGGCTCGGCTCTACAGAGGCATGGCTTACAGCGCGCTCTGCGGGCGCACCTTCAGCACCGCATTCTCGGTGGCGCAGTCGCGGCTGGAGTGCCGACCGGCCTTGCGCGCCGCCTCGATCTCCTTGCGTGCGGCCAGCAGGTCCTTGTTGAACGCCGCGTTGTCGTGCAGGCGGGCCACGGCGGCGGCGCCCATGAAGCGGCCTTCGAGGATGTCGCTCTGCCAGTGCACGTTGCACACCAGGCGGCTCTCGCCGTAGTTGCGGCCGCGGGCCTGGATGGCATCGGCGCGGTCCGGCGCGATCTCCGACAGGATCAGTGCCCAGGCCCAACCGATCGAAGTGTGGCCGGACGGGTAGGAACCATTCCTGCGCAGGCCGTCCTCGTCCTTCGGCGAGCAGGTCGGCTCACCGTTGACCATGAACGGGCGCGGGCGCTGGTAGTGGTTCTTGGCCGCCTTGGTGGCGGCGCTGGCGTCGATCCGGCTGCGCTCCAGCAGTCGATACAGCGCCGGAGTCTTCACCGCATCGACGTCGATGTCGGCGGCGCAGGAGAAGTGGTTTGCACCTTCGGGGAAGCCGAGTTCCGCATCGACGCCGGCCTGGGCGAAGCGCGGGCTGCCACGCAGCGCGCGGGCTTCACGGCTGACCTGTTCGTCCAGGGCGAGGGCGGCCGAACCGGCCACCGGCGGTGCCGGCACCAGATCGAGGCTGGCCGGAACAGCGCTCTTGTCCAGATAGCCCACGGCCTTGGTGGTGATGTTGGCTTCGACGGCGGTCGGTTTGGTGGCCGTGGCAGCACAGCCGGCCAGGGCCACGGCAACGGCGAGGCCGAGCAGCGGGCGGGCGGGGTGGGAAATCAGCGACATGGACGGGCTCCGGAGGAAAAACACCGCGTCATGATCGCAGCCCGTATGCGGCACCGCAGTGGCCATCGGTCATACGGCCAGACCCGGCATGGTCATCACAGGAGATGAAGGAAGAACGTCATCGAAGCGTGCCAGTCTGCTGAATCCGGGCGCAGCGCACGGACTTTCACGCGCCTGCACCGCGAGCATCGACACAACGGTGGTCGAGATGCCGTCCAGTTCCAGCCGGGTCGGGGGGATCCGAAGACAGAGGGAGAGAAGCGATGCGCAGCACCGCAACAGGAAGTACCGTCCTGGCCCTGCTCCTCGGGCTGGCAACCGCCCCGGCGCAGGCCGCCGATGTGGTCGGCGTGGCCTTCGTGCATGGCACCGGCGCGCAGACCAATGCCACCCAGGACTACTGGCAGCCGGCGATCATCGACACCGTGCGCCAGGGCCTGCCCAACAGCAGCAACTACGTCGTCATCAACTGTGACTTCACCCAGTACATGTGGAAACCGGAAGCGGCCGGCTGCCTGGCCAACCAGCTGACCAGCTTCATCGACAGCCGTGGCATCACCCAGCTGGTGGTGATCACCCACTCCAACGGCGGCAACGTGATGCGCTGGATCCTGTCCAATCCGACCTACGACAGCCGCTATCCGAAGATCATCCGCACGGTGCGCAAGGTCAACGCACTGGCACCGTCTTCGGCGGGCACGCCACTGGCCGATGCGGTGCTCAACGGCAATACCTTCGAAACCTCGCTGGGCTGGCTGCTGGGCTACAAGAACGACGCGGTACGCCAGCAGCAGGTGGCCAGCATGGCCACCTACAACGCGCAGAACCTGTACGGCACGGCCGGTCGCCCGGCGCTGCCCAAGCCGTTCCGCGCGGTGGTCGGCAGTGACGTGGAATCGGCGGTGTGGGACAGCAACAGCTACTGCGGTGGCTATGCCGCCAACGTCGGCCTGGAGTTCACCCAGAACTGGTTGTCGTCCTGCTCCGATGGCTTCCTGGAGTGCAGCAGCCAGAAGGCGGCCGGCACCACCTGGTTCACCGACAAAGCGCGCACCCAGGGCGCAGAACCGCTCAGCCACAACCAGAGCCGGCGCGAGTGCTTCGGCCTCGGCACCCTGCTGCGCAACGACCTGACCCAGTGAGGGAGATGACCATGACGACCCATTCCACCCTGCTGGCCAGTGCGGTGCTGGCAGTACTGTCCCTTTCCGCCGCGCAGGCCGCGCAGCCTCTGCAGGCGGCCCGCGCGGGCGACCAGGTGCCTGCCGCATTGGTGGCCGCGCCGCTGCCTGCCGATGAAAGCGAACACGCGCCGTTGTCGTTTGCCTGGGCGCTGGACCCGGCACAGCCGCTGCAGGCGGCCACGCCATATGCCTCGGTCAGCCGCAGTTACTGGCAGCAGGTCGATGGCACGCAGCTGCAGCGCGGCCTGGACCTGCCGCTGACGGCGCCGGATGCGGTGATCCAGCTGAGTCCGGCCGCAGGAGCCCGCGCGCTGCCGGCCAACACCCTGCAGGTGCGCGACCCGGCTGGCCGCAGCAGCGTGGCCCGCAGTGTCGATGCGCGCGCGCTGCAGGATGCCGGCATGCCGGTGAGTGATGGCAGCAGCATGCTGCGCACCGGCGCGACCAGTGCCGCCGGTGCGTACACCCTGCAGAGCACGCAGGCGCAGGGCCGCTATGTGGTGCAGGTGCTGGAGCCGAACAGCCCGCTGCGGCTGGAGGTGCAGGCCAACCAGGCGCAGGTGCTGGCCGGTGGCAACGTGCAGCTGCAGGCACGCCTGCTGGAAGACGGCGCCACCACCGCGCAGCTGGCATCGCGTCGTGGCGGCCTGGGGGGTGAAGCCCTGCTGGTCGCACCGGATGGCCGCAGTTGGCCGCAGCGTCTGCTGCGCACCACCGATGGCAGCCTGCGCGCGCAGGTGCGGATCCCGACCGACGTCGGCACCGTGCAGGGGCTGTGGGAGCTGCAGGTGTTCGCCCAGGCCGATGGCGTGCTGCGCGATGGCAAGGTGGCCTTCGCGGTGGCACGGCCGACCGCGCGTTTCAGCGGCCAGGCAGCACCGGACCCGTCCAGCCGCCAGGTGGCGCTGCCGCTGCAGGTGGCTGCGGCAGGCCGCTACGAGGCACGCGGCACGCTGTATGCCACGGCCCGCGATGGCCGGATGAAGCCGGTCGCGCAGGCACATGCAGCCGCGTGGTTCGATGGCCCAGGCGCCGGCCAGCTGGTGCTGCCGTTCGGCCAGGCCGCGTTGCCGGCCGGTTTTGGCGCACCGTACGAGCTGCGCGACCTGCAGCTGCAGGACCAGAGCCGGATGGCACCGATCGAGTCGCGCGCGCTGGCGTTGCGGTTCTGAGCACGACGGTGGCGGGCCGGGATATCCGGCCCGCTGCATTGCATCCTGTAGATGCGAGGCCGGGGGCGGGGGGTGGGGTTGGGGGTTGGTGGACACCCCCCCAACCACCGGCCGGACAAACACCAAACCACCCACCTCCGCGCGGGCTCGGCTCTAAAGTATGCAATGCAGCGGGCCGGATATCCCGGCCCGCCACCGTCGTGCTCAGAACCGCAACGCCAGCGCGCGCGACTCGA
>NZ_JAVFVN010000264.1:0-577 GCF_030910085.1 Stenotrophomonas maltophilia group sp. RNC7
ATCTTTGATTCCTTTATATATTTTTGAATGTCTCTACTATGTTCACTTACAATAATAATTCGACTGTTGTTACTTTTAAAGTAATCTATATATTGAACCATTTCATTATGAAGATAGAAATACAATTTGTAATTATATCTAGTTAAAATTCTTGCCAGCTCATAATTATATAAGAGAGACTGGATACTCCTATAGTAATTTCCAGTGGTGAAATCATCAAGTTTTCTACTTTTCACATCATACTTAAGGTAGTTTCTCCATGTCGGAAAAAATAGGATTTGGTTCTTCTCAGTGATATCATGCAACTCATCATGTCTTGCTAGACCAGTATATACTATTTCACTTTCGTCATAACCGTAGTTCGTAATTAACTCGTAGTACTCCGGTTTTGCTCCTGATATAAACAAATCAAAATTTGTATTACTCCTGCATAAAAATTGTCTGACATCATGAAGTATTACCCCGTGTTGTATAAAAACGTACTTTTGACTCTTGTTGAATATTCCAAACAAAGATCTATATATTTTATAGTTCCACGGTTCAATTGTTCCTTTGTGTGCTGTAATTAAGTATCTTG
>NZ_JAVFVN010000328.1:0-328 GCF_030910085.1 Stenotrophomonas maltophilia group sp. RNC7
GCGTTAAATAAACTGCCGTGCTGGGCGGGGGGGTTTGTAGTGCGCTGGGGCCGCGGCAAGTACGCCCTTGTAAGCTCGGTCGCCGCATCCCGGCGGCTCCCCCCCCTGCGCCGCCCAACCCGCCCGGCCTCTGACAGTTCCCTTGGGCGCCAGCCACGGAAGAACAAAAAAAAGGCGCAGAAGAAAAACCAACACCCGGCGGCTTCGGGGGTCAGATCCCTTTACCGCAGGAAAAGGGATCTGACCCCGGAAGCCGCCGGCTGTTGCTTTTGCTTCTGCTCCTTTCTTTTGATCTTCCGTGGCTGGCGCACACGGAAACTGTCAGAGG
>NZ_JAVFVN010000331.1:0-407 GCF_030910085.1 Stenotrophomonas maltophilia group sp. RNC7
CACCTAGAAGGGTGTATTTTTTATGCCCTTCTTAGTATAATATAGGTGAAAAGAGGGTGAAACACATGATTGAGTATTTAAGGGCAGAAAACAAAGAAAAGATAGATCAACTAAATCTTCCTAGTTTTAAGGGGAAAATTAAGGTTATGATAATGGAGCCTGACATGCCATATGATTTAGGCTTTTTAGATATAAAAGAAGCGATTAAAATAGACAGCTATGCAATGCACCCATCCTGGACAGCACAGGTTATTAAAATTATTAATCCAGATGCGGAGTTATACGCTAGTACAATAGACTTTCCTGCTGTAGTAAACTATTGCATAGAAAACAATATAAAGATTATTAATGCTTCTTTTACCTGCATGGCCACAAAAGATAGACAGCAAGCTTTAGAAAAATACCAT
>NZ_JAVFVN010000423.1:0-1992 GCF_030910085.1 Stenotrophomonas maltophilia group sp. RNC7
CTTTTATTCCAGGGATAGATGCCGCTGGTATTGTAGAACGTGTCGGTTCTCATGTGAAAAATATTTATCCTGGACAGCGTGTCATTGCATTTCCTCAAAATGGATCATACGCTGAATATGTTGTTGCAAATGAAAATCTTACTTTCGTATTACCTGATGAAATTAATTTCCAAACTGCAGCTGCTTGTCCAATCGTATCTTTTACAAGCTATAATTTACTCGCAAAGGTAGCAAGGCTTCAACAAGGCGAATCAGTACTCATTCATGCGGCTGCTGGCGGAATTGGTACTACAGCTATTCAACTTGCAAAACTATTAGGGGCTGGAAAAGTTATCGGTACTGTCGGAAGTGAAGCAAAAAAAGAAATTGCTTTATATGCCGGAGCTGATTATGTTATTTGTCATCAAGATGAAGATTTTGTAGAGAAAGTCAATGAGCTGACAAATAGAGAAGGCGTAAATATCATTTTAGACTCTATTTCTGGATCTGTTTCGGAAAGAAGTTTAAAATGTCTTGCTTATTACGGTCGCCTCGTTCATTTCGGTAATGCTAGTGGTGAAATTGGCAATTTCCATACGAAAGATTTACATGCAAGTTGCCGTTCTATACTCGGTTTTAGCTTTGGAACTACACGAAAAAAACGTCCTGAACTACTCCAAGAAACTGCAAATGAAGTATTCCGTTATTTGCGTGACGGGCGTTTGCAAATCAATGCTACAAAATCTTTTCCACTCCAAGATGCAGGGAAAGCACATGAATGGGTCGAAAGTAGAAAAAGTACAGGGAAAGTAATACTAACTGTTCAGTCATCTTCCTGAAATGAATACTTGAAACCGAGGTGTCATTCATGGGATCACGAATTATGCATGCTATTATTGCTAACAGGATTGCCGAGAAATTATGTATTCAAGATAAAACTTCTTTCATACTTGGAGGTGTAGCCCCTGATGCAGTTCATTCAGCAGAAGAAAAAGGAACTTCACATTTTTACGCAGGCACGACGAAAAACTATACGCGAAGGATAGATTTCAATTCTTTTTTTCAAAAATATAAAGTTCATATGAATTCCCCTTTTCTCTTAGGCTATTACACCCATCTCATTGCCGATGATAATTGGCTAAGTGGCTTTTTTCTACCTTGGCTAAAAAATAGAATAGAAAATGATGAAACGATCGCACCTATGTACTATAACGATTTTAAATTGTTAAATGCAAAATTGCTTCATCATTACGATAAAGAACAACAGCTCTTCTCTCTTCTCAATCAAGAGGCTCACATTGTCGATATTGAAGAGGTTTCTAAAGAAAACGTTTTTTCTTTTCGAAAGTATCTTTTTGAAGATATGTTGTATCCGGAGCAAAATTTGCATGAAGACTTACAAGTATTTACGTTTAATCAAATCGTTGGTTATATTGAGACAGCTATTGAAAAAGGCGTATTTTATATTAATCAATTCTCTAATGAAAAATCCACTTCAAACATGTAATCCCCCTCAATATATTTGATGGGGATTTTCACATAGTAATATTATTATTTGTTCTTTTCCATAACCGCAAAATAATTCCCTTCACTATCAGCAAAGTTAAATACTTTACCAGAAGGCATAGTTACCATTTCGCCAACAGTAACATTTTTATTTTTTAAATCTGCATATAATTGATCAAGATTTTCTGAGAAGAACATTAAAGACGGTGTACCAAGATTCAATTCTGGGCTCATTTTAGAAATCACTTCTTTATTATGTAATATAATGCTCGTTTCTGCACCGCCCATTGGAGCGATTTCAATCCATCTCATTCCTTGCTTATTATCTTCTTCTGCAACTACATGAAACCCTACCTTTTCCGTCCAAAAATTGACTGCCTCATCTTGATTATTTACATATAACATAATTTGTCCAACTTTATGAATCATTGCATTTCCCCCTAATGATTTTTATATTCTATGTAGGTTTCTACAAATACTATCGTTATTCCTTTTGAGTTGGTATGT
>NZ_JAVFVN010000439.1:0-768 GCF_030910085.1 Stenotrophomonas maltophilia group sp. RNC7
CAATTTTCCCAGTACTACTATCATTTGTTGTTTGTCTAGCTTGCTCTTTCTTTTGGGTTTTATTTCTATTCTGATCTCTTTGTTTTCTACGTTCTAACCTTTCAGAAGCACCATCTTTATCCTCTTCATTATCTCCGTCTCTAAATGGAACAACATTATTTTTAGATTTTTTAGAAGAAGGTTGTTTGTTTAACAACCTTCTTCTTAAATCTTCTTCCTCCTCTATCTCTACAGAGGTGTTGATATGTTCCAATTCATCTAGTTGTTCACTTGCAGCATTTTCATCATTATAATGGGCCATTGAACTACACCCCTTGCTTAAAGCGTCTTTCTTCAACTAATTGACGACGCATTAATCGTTTATTAGGTTCAGGACGTAAATAAGCATTTACATCAATATTTGGGAATAATTCTGGGTCAACTAGTAACGGTTCCCCATTCCCACTTACACGATAAGCATTCAAATTTACACCTTTAGAAAATCCTTTTAATCTACCGCCTTCAACAACAAATTCTTTAAAAATTGTTTCTCCAAATGGTAATTGTGGATTTCCATCAAAATAAGGTGTAACTCGTAATTTACGATTATTGTGATCATTCATAACCATATAGCTACGATTTTTTTCTACAACCCAAGTTGCTTTGTTATCTGCAGAATGTTCACTAAAATCTTTTAAAGTGAAATTACCTTGGTCAACTTCTGGACTGAACGAATCAAAATGAACTACTTGTTCTGCATTTATAATTTGATGTCTATTAGATAATAAT
>NZ_JAVFVN010000443.1:0-333 GCF_030910085.1 Stenotrophomonas maltophilia group sp. RNC7
ATTGTTATTAACAGGATTGTTTTAATCGGTAGACTAGCAAAAGATGTAGACCTTAAATACATACAGAGTGGCAAAGCTGTTGCCACCTTTAGTATAGCAGTAAATAGAACTTTTTCCAAAGAAAAGGAAGCAGACTTTTTCAACGTAGTCGTATGGGGCAAGAGTGCAGAGAACTGTGCTAATTACCTAGCAAAAGGTAGATTGGTAGGTCTCGAAGGTAGACTTCAAACGAGATCATATGAAACTCAAACTGGAGAAAAGCGATATGTTACAGAAGTTATTGCGGATAACGTGGAGTTCCTAGAGTATGCAAAGAGTGAAACACCTGCAAGA
>NZ_JAVFVN010000474.1:0-486 GCF_030910085.1 Stenotrophomonas maltophilia group sp. RNC7
TTGAGTTCTTCTGGCATATGTCCTGTATGTAGGCTTATATCCTTAATGGTTGCATAGATTTTCTTCCTTTGGTCTGCCGATATGGTTCTTCCATCATCTAATCTCAATTCTGCTTGTACTATTCCACCTTTGCTGAATCTCTTTAGATAGTCCCCTAGCTCCTTCTTAGGAATAATAATTCTAAGCTCCGTACCTTTTTCAGTGTGTTTATATGCCTTAATCTCCGCGTACTCATGCAACTATAACACCTCTTTAATAGCTTTCCAAAGCGCATCACATAATTCCTCAGATTCATATTCCTTGATAGGACAATCCACATCGTGAAATATTCTAACTACCCATTTAAGTCCATAATTCGGATCATTAGGGATTACATTCTCCTGCTCTAAAGTTAAACAATTGTTATAGCCAATTATTTCAATCATTTTTCCTATGGTTATATGCCGTTCTGACAATACTATATCTGCCCTTAAACCAATTAACTCA
>NZ_JAVFVN010000475.1:0-373 GCF_030910085.1 Stenotrophomonas maltophilia group sp. RNC7
AGCCGCCCTGTTCCAGGTGCCGATGCCGCTGCACTTCGGCCTGGGCTTCTCGTGGGCGCTGTTCGTGCCGATGCTGATCATCTACCTGGTCACCTCGCTCGAAGCCATCGGCGACGTCACCGCCACCAGCAAGGTCTCCAAGCAGCCGGTCGAAGGCCCGCTGTGGATGCAGCGCATCAAGGGGGGCGTGCTGGTCAACGGCGCCAACTCGCTGCTGGCGGGCATTTTCAACACCTTCCCCAGCTCGGTCTTCGCCCAGAACAACGGCGTCATCCAACTGACCGGCATCGCCAGCCGCCACGTCGGCGTGTGGATCTCCGGCATGCTGATCCTGCTGGGCCTGTTCCCCGCCGTCGCCGGCGTGCTGCAGGCC
>NZ_JAVFVN010000494.1:0-322 GCF_030910085.1 Stenotrophomonas maltophilia group sp. RNC7
GTAGATGCTGGAATTCTCCGGCTCCTTCAGCCGGGTCAGCACCGAGAACTGCGCCATCATGTCCAGCGTCCCCGGCGCGCACGGCGCCGTCGACAGCGAGCTGTGATGCAGCAGCTTCTCGTAGATGCGGACTTCTTCCGACACCTGCAGGCAGTAAGGCACCTTGACGATATAGATACGGTCGAGGAAAGCCTCGTTGTGCTTGTTGTTGCGGAAGGTCTGCCATTCCGACTCGTTCGAGTGCGCCAGGATGCAACCGTTGAACGGGATCGCCGAGAAACCCTCGGTGCCCTTGAAGTTGCCTTCCTGCGTCGCCGTCAAG
>NZ_JAVFVN010000496.1:0-383 GCF_030910085.1 Stenotrophomonas maltophilia group sp. RNC7
TGTTTGTGTTGTTTGACCTGGTGCGATTGTAAAGTTCACAGACTTTGCAGCATCACCCTGTGGCAGTGGGTAGTATTGTGGCGGCGTAACTTCTTTAAAGTAATACTGTCCTGGTGGTAAATTATTAACAACCAGTTCTCCAGTAGACTTCGTTGCTAATATTCCTAATGGTTCATTGTTTTCATCTGTGGTAACTTGTGAGTTATCATTTACATGATGCAAAGTGAATACTACACCTGCTAAACCTTCACCAGTGGCATCATCTACCTTCACTAGCTTTACTGCTTGATGAATTTTTTCGTTGGTTATAGTAGAGGCTACTGCATCTGGAGTTTCTATAGTATTTGTCGTATCATTTACAACGATTTGTATTGTACCACTCA
>NZ_JAVFVN010000527.1:0-989 GCF_030910085.1 Stenotrophomonas maltophilia group sp. RNC7
TTAGTTTCCTGTTCTATTGTGGTATTATTCCCATCCAGAACAACCGAAGGAACAATATTATCATTATTAATAAATTTTCTAGCCCCTAAGTATCTACTCTTATAATAAGGGTTACTTAAATTTGATATATGAACTTTTGTCCCACCTTCATGAATAAAGTTACCGTTCTCTAAATAAATCCCAACATGAGATGGGCCGGCTTTATATGTTTCAAAGAATACTAAATCTCCTTTTCTCAATTCAGTAGTAGGGATTCCTTTTCCGCTAACAAATTGTTCTGCTGCGGTACGTGGTAAATTGATACCTACCTGTTTTAATACAAAACGTGTAAATGAGGAACAATCTAATCCTACATTAGGATCTTCTCCTCCAAAAATATATGGAAGCCCCATATATTTTTTTGCAAATTCTTCGATTTTATTAGCAACAGGTTCTTCAGCATTAATTTTTGGTGTGTTTTCGATATTAACTTTTTCTTCAGCGTAAATGACATTTGCATTTGAAAGCGTACTAGCAAAAGTAAGTGCGGAAATCAGTGCAATATACTTCCTTTTCATGAAATAAAGTCCCCCTTGTTAAATAGTTAAAGTACATTTTAGTTATAATTGAATGAATTTTTAAGGGTAAATAAATTTATTATTAAAAAAACTGGAATATCCTTAAAAAAATTAGGGGTTATGAATATAATACGATTCATATTCCATTAAGGAGGGGCAAATTTGGATTCGAAAAGAGAGAGAAATAATTTTATAGATTTTATAAGAGCAATTAGTATATTGGGAGTCATTTGTATTCATGTTGTAGGTCTAAGTTTTTCTGAGGAAAGTATTGGAATTGGCGTTCTGTTTATGGATAACTTATTTAGATTTGCGGTACCTTTTTTCATGGGAATTTTAGGTTTTATGACAATTAAGAAATATTCAAGTATAAATTCTTGGTGGAAATTTTATAGGGATAAGATTTTTTTTATTGTCTTACCCTTTTATATC
>NZ_JAVFVN010000542.1:0-1290 GCF_030910085.1 Stenotrophomonas maltophilia group sp. RNC7
CGAATTGGGGCCGTCAGTATCCAAGAAGTACTACTGGTTATCTCTGAAAGTGCGCGCTCGACATTCCTACGAGCATCGCCCTCGTGGGCGATGTATTGTCTTAATTCTTCGATTTCCTTACGTTGAGACTCTATATTTTTCTTTTGAAGCTCAATCCTGTTTGCCTGGGACTGAGCATCGCTCAGCAAAGCGCTGTTATTTTTTGACAGTTCTTCGTTTGTGCTACTTATCGTTATCAGGTTCGATTGAACCGCATGCAATTCATTTTTCAACGACTCAATATGGTCTTCCAAAGCCGCCTTGGTTCTGGACAATACCAACTGGTTAACCAGAGCCGCGCCTCTGCTGGAAAAAAGCGTTCGCAATCTCGCCTTGTTGGCTGGATTCTTTGCTAATTCGAAAAGCGCTGCAACCTCCGGAGGCTGGATTTCCCAAAGAGAAATTACACCCAAGCCATGGCTATGCTTGAAACCGATGGAAGGATATTGAGCTCGCAACTCTTCCCATAATTTCCAAACTCCGAAATCGTCCCTACGCACCTCGATGTCATGGAATAACACTATACCACGATCTGACATCGCTGACTTCCACGTTTCGAAGTCATGCCTAACCGCTTCATATGTGTGCGTTCCGTCGATATGCAGCACATCTATAGAGCCATCAGAAAAGTAAGGGCGGGCCTGATCAAAAGTCGCCCGCAACAATGTGGAAAAGGCGGAATATTTCGGATCGTGGTATGCACTGACTTCTTCAAACAAGCCATCCTCACGCTCCATATGAACATCGCCCTGCCAGGTATCCACTGCTGTCCCGGTCGAGCCAAGTTGCAGAGTCGCCACTGCCTGGCACATTGCGCAGTACGAATTTCCTCGATGGGTCCCCAACTCCACAAAACGTGCAGGCTTGGAAACTTTCATCAACCAAAAAATGAACGGGATATGTCCAACCCAGTGCTCAAAAGGGACAAGCCGATCTGGCATCCAGAAAAATTCATCTCCAATATTCAATTCAGAAATGATGTCCAGAAGAATTTTTGTGTCGTTATTTTGGCGCATAGTTGGACCCGTCATGGTATCGCGATTGGCTTAGGAAACTGTATCGAGAGCCTGGAATTTTCCGAAACCTCTTGACGCCACATTCCATCAGGCGATGCTTCTAAGCTCACATTCTAACCATAGCCTACTATAAGGCTGTGATTCATCCTAGTAGTCGAATTACGGCGGCAGGATCAAATGCAGGAACTTCGACTGGTATATCTTCGATTTTATTTCTGATCGGTGTTATCTGACC
>NZ_JAVFVN010000643.1:0-920 GCF_030910085.1 Stenotrophomonas maltophilia group sp. RNC7
GTTTTATCTAGAACCAATAACTGTTTTAGTAGATGTTAAGGAACAGCATTCAAAGGAACAATTGCTTAAGGAAGCAAAGGAACAATTTGTAAAAGATATGATTGAAGCTGGTGGACCTGAAAAGTTCAAATATAGTACAGCTGAAGAAGATTGCATGACACTCGATCAGCTGCTTGTTGGACAAATAGTAGGAACATCAAAAGGAAGAGGTGTAGTACTTAAAATTAATAAGGTTAAAGTCAATGTAAAGATTGAGAATCTAGATGGGATATACAGTATACATCCATCCGGACTGAAAAAAATAACAGGTAAAAAAGCGAAGAGTATTTGGGAGACTAAATATCCACCTAGATATGTTGAATTGATGGGGTATCAAGAGGGAGATACAGCGTTTGTTTTATATAAAGGGAAGGTTGTTGACGTAGTAGTTACATCTGTACCAAGAAGCCCGAAAGGTAAATATAAATTTCAGATTGTTAATGGAACAAGTTATTTTGAAATCACGGAGAATAAGTTGAAGTCTGTTTTCCAAACTAGAAAAGCTGCAGAGGAAAAATTAAATAATAAATAATAGGGGGAATTGTTATGTACACTAATCCAATATTAGAAAAAGCAGAAAAATTATATTGTCTTCATGTTTATGATTTATTTGCAGAAGCTATGGTGAATCAAATAGTAGCGAAGGTGAGTAAGCCTTTTGTTAGCAATGGTTATGTATGTGCAGAAATTAATCTGTCTAATGGTTTAGAATATGGTGTTTACTATGAAAAAGTAGAAACAGAATGTGAAAACAAATTAGAGGAATATAGTCATTATTTAAAAGAGAACGTTGAAAATCAATTAATCCAAGCTATTATAGTTGGCCCTGACGATGAAATCTTGAGCTTAATTATATATACAGACACTGGATATGTGAAACT
>NZ_JAVFVN010000673.1:0-15358 GCF_030910085.1 Stenotrophomonas maltophilia group sp. RNC7
CGTACGCCGCACGGTGGTAGCGCCGGGCCATGCCCGGCGGCTACGCGGTGAGGCATCCGCCGGGCATGGCCCGGCGCTACCGGATTTCATCACTCGGCGGTCTTGCGCTTGAACACGCGCTGCACCACCACGAAGAACAGCGGCACGAAGAACACGCCGAGCACGGTGCCGACGATCATGCCGCCGAGCACGCCGGTGCCGATCGCCTGCTTGGCGCCGGAACCGGCACCGGTGGAAATCGCCAGCGGTACCACGCCCATGCCGAAGGCCAGCGAGGTCATCACGATCGGACGCAGGCGGTCGCGCACGGCATGCATGATCGATTCGATCAGGCCTGCGCCCTTCTCCAGGTTCTCCTTGGCGAACTCCACGATCAGGATCGCGTTCTTGCTGGTCAGGCCCACCGTGGTCAGCATCGCCACCTGGAAGTAGATATCGCGTTCCAGGCCCTTGAAGGTATTGGCCAGCACCGCGCCGAGGATGCCCAGCGGGGCCGCCAGCAGCACTGCGGTCGGCACGCTCCAGCTTTCGTACATCGCGGCCAGGCACAGGAATACGATCATCAGCGAGAGCGTGTACAGCAGTGGCGTCTGCGAGCCAGCCTGGCGCTCCTGGTATGACATCGCCGTCCATTCGATGCCGAAGCCCGCCGGCAGCTGCTTGGCCAGTTGTTCGATCTCGGCCATGGCATCACCGGAGGCGACACCCGGGGCCGGTTCGCCCTGGATTTCCATGGCCGACACACCGTTGTAGCGTTCCAGGCGCGGCGAACCGTAATCCCAGTGCTTGGTAGCGAAGGCACTGAACGGCACCATTTCACCCTTGTCGTTCTTCACGGACCAGAGATCGAAGTCCTCCGGCACCATGCGGAACGGCTGGTCGGCCTGCACGAACACACGCTTGACGCGGCCACGATCGACGAAGTCGTCGATGTACGAGCTGCCCCACGCGGCGGCCAGCGTGCCGTTGATCTGGTCGATCGACAGCCCCAGCGAGGTCGCCTTGGCCGCGTCGATGTCGATGCGGAACTGCGGCGTGTCCTCCTGGCCGTTCGGGCGCACGTTGGCCAGCTTCTTGCTGCCGGCGGCGAGGCCGAGCAGCTGGTTGCGCGCGGCCACCAGTGCCTCGTGGCCCTGGCCGCTGTTGTCCTTCAGGAAGAAGGTATAGCCCGAGGCGGTGCCCAGTTCCGGGATGGCCGGCGGCGGGAAGGCGAAGATGAAGGCATCCTTGATCTGGCCCAGGGCCGCCATCGCGCGTCCGGTGATCGGCATCACGCCATTGTTGGCGTCACGCTCGCTCCAGTCCTTCAGCTTGACGAATGCCATGCCGGCGTTCTGGCCCATGCCGGCGAAGCTGAAGCCCTGCACCGAGAACACCGAGTCCACCGCATCCTTCTCGTTCTGCAGGAAGTGGTTTTCCAGTGCCGCGATCGATTCCAGCGTACGTTCCTGGGTGGCACCCACCGGGGCCTGCACCAGCGCCATCAACACGCCCTGGTCTTCGTTGGGCAGGAATGAGCTGGGCAGGCGCACGAACAACACGCCCATCAGCACGAACAGCGCCGCCACGATGCCCATGAAGCGCCACGGGCGATGGATGATGCCGCGCACGCCACGCTGGTAGCTTTCGCTGGTGCGGTCGAATCCACGGTTGAAGCCATTGAAGAAGCGACCGGCCAGGCCGCGGTGGGCAACATGATGCTCGCCCTTCTTCAACGGCTTGAGCATGGTCGCGCACAGTGCCGGCGTCAGCACGATCGCCACCAGTACCGACAACGCCATTGCAGAGACGATCGTGGCCGAGAACTGCCGGTAGATCACGCCGGTGGATCCGCTCATGAAGGCCATCGGCACGAACACCGCCGACAGCACCAGGCCGATGCCCACCAGCGCGCCGGTGATCTGGCCCATCGACTTGCGGGTCGCCTCGAGCGGCGACAGTCCTTCCTCGGACATGATGCGCTCGACGTTCTCCACCACCACGATGGCATCGTCCACCAGCAGGCCGATCGCCAGCACCATCGCGAACATGGTCAGCATGTTCACCGAGAAGCCGAGCATGGCCAGCACGCCGAAGGTACCCAGCAGCACCACCGGCACGGCGATGGTCGGGATCAGGGTGGCGCGGAAGTTCTGCAGGAACAGGTACATCACCACGAACACCAGCACGATCGCTTCGATCAGGGTCTGCACCACGCCCTTGATCGACACGCGCACGAACGGGGTGGTGTCGTACGCGACCTCCGCCTTCAGCCCGGCCGGGAAGAAGCTCTTCATGTCTTCCAGCGCAGCATTCACGCCGGCGGCGGTATCCAGCGCGTTGGCGCCGGTGGCCAGGGTCACCGCCAAGCCGCTGGCCGGCTGGCCGTTGTAGCGGGTGACGAAGTCGTAGGACTCGGCACCCAGTTCGACGCGGGCAACGTCGCCCAGGCGCAGCTCGGCACCGTCCTGCGCGCCGCGCACGATGATGTTGCGGAACTGTTCCGGGGTCTGCAGGCGCGACTGCGCGTTGATGGTGGCGTTGAGCTGCTGGCCCTTCACCGACGGCGCACCGCCGAGCTGGCCGATCGCCACCTGGGCATTCTGCGCCTTGATCGCCGCAGTCACTTCCGCGACGGACAGGCCATAGGTATGCAGCTTGTTCGGGTCCAGCCAGATGCGCATGGCGTACTTGCCACCGAATACCTGGATGTTGCCCACGCCCGGCACGCGGCTGAGGCGGTCGACGACATTGGAACCGACGTAGTCGGCGATGTCGTTGGCGTCCATGCTGCCGTTCTCGGACACGAACGCGATGACGTTCAGGAAGCCCGAGCTGGACTTGGCCACGTTGATGCCCTGCCGCTGCACTTCCTGCGGCAGCAGCGGCATGGCCAGCTGCAGCTTGTTCTGCACCTGCACCTGGGCGATGTCCGGGTTGGTGCCGCTCTCGAAGGTCAGGGTGATGGTGGCCTGGCCGTTGGACGAGCTGTTGGAGGAGAAGTAGATCAGGCCATCAAGGCCCTTCATGTTCTGCTCGATGATCTGCGTCACCGAGTCTTCGACCACCTTGGCCGATGCACCCGGGTAGGTGGCGCTGATTTCCACCGCCGGCGGCGCGACGTTGGGGTACATCGAGACCGGCAGCTTGAACAGGGCCAGGCCGCCGGCGAGCATGATGATGATGGCGATCACCCACGCGAAGATGGGTCGATCGATGAAAAAGCGTGCCATGGGGTTCTCCGCTTACTTCGCGTCGCCGGCCGGGGCGGCAGGCTGGGCGGCGGCCGCCGGCTTGGCCGGTACGTCGCCCTTTTCGGTGGCCTTGACCGGCATGCCGGGGCCGATCTTCTGCAGGCCTTCCACGATGACCTTGTCACCGGCCTTCAGGCCGTCCTCGACCAGCCACTTGTCGCCAACCGTGCGGCTGACCTTGACCGGGCGTACTTCGACCTTGTTGTCCTTGCCGACCACCATCGCCGTGGTATCGCCCTTCGGATCGCGGGCGATGCCCTGCATCGGCACCAGCACGGCATCACTGCGCACGCCGCCGCCGATCACCGCACGCACGTACATGCCCGGCATCAGCAGGCCGTCCGGGTTGTCCACCTTCACGCGCAGGCCGAAGCTGCCGGTGGTCGGATCGACGCTGACTTCGGAGAACTCCAGCGTGCCCTTGTGCTCGAAGGTGCTGCCGTCTTCCATCAGGATGCTGACCGGCAGGGTCTGGTTGTCCTGCAGGCGGCCGGCAGCCAGTTCGCGGCGCAGCTGCAGCAGCTCGGCCGAGGACTGGGTCAGGTCGACATAGATCGGATCCAGCTGCTGCACCGTAGCCAGTGCATTGGCCTGGCCGGCGCTGACCAGCGCACCCTGGGTGACGCTGGACTTGCCGATGCGGCCGCTGATCGGCGCGGTGATGCGGGCGTAGCCCAGGGTGACGTTGGCTGCGTCCAGCGATGCCTTCGCGGCACCGACATCCGCCTCGGCCTGCTTCTGCGCGGCCACGGCATTTTCCAGGTCCTGCTGGCTGACCGCATCGACCTTGGCCAGCTCGGTGATGCGCTTGGCGCTCAGCCGGGCGGCGTTGGCGGTGGCCTCGGCGCGGGCCAGCTGGGCGCGGGCACTGTTGGCCTGGGCGCGGTAGCTGGCGTCCTCGATCTGGTACAGCGGCTCGCCGGCCTTGACCATGCCACCTTCGGTGAACAGGCGCTTGGCGACGATGCCATTGACCTGCGGCCGCACTTCGGCGACCAGGAAGGCGTTGGTACGGCCCGGCAGTTCGCGGGTCAGGCCCACGGTCTCGGACTTCAGCGTGACCACAGTGACGTCACCCGGGCCCTGCTCGGGGGCCTGGGGTTGGCCGCCGCAGGCAGCCACGGTCGCGGCGATCGCCAGCGACAGCGCAAAGGGTCGGATTCGGCTCAGCAACATGACGGAAAGGCTCTTAGGGGAAGGAATCTCAAATCGCGCTGATACAGGCCGAAAGCGCCAGCAGGCAACGCTCACCAGCGGGGAGTGGAAGCCGGACCGGCCTGCCACGCACACGACGGGAATGATGGGAGCGAAATATACATACATGCTTGTTTGTTTGTAAACCGGTACAATTCAGCCACGTTTCACCCGCACTCGTACCCATCCATGGCCCGCAAGACCAAAGAGGACACCCAGGCAACCCGGGAAGGCATCCTTGACGCCGCCGAAGCCTGCTTCCATGAACACGGCGTGGCCCGTACCACGCTGGAGATGATCGGTGCCCGCGCCGGCTATACCCGCGGTGCGGTCTACTGGCACTTCAAGAACAAGAGCGAGGTGCAGGCCGCGATCGTCGAGCGCGTGCATCTGCCTTTCATGCAGGAGCTGGAGCGCACCTCGACCGACCAGCGCGACACGCCGGTGCACGACCTGCGCGCAGTGATGATCCACTCGTTCATCGAACTGTCCGAGGACGAGCGCCTGCGCAAGACCATGGAGATCATGCTGCGCAGCGATGCGTCGGCTGACACCAAGGTGCTGACCGAAATGCAGCAGGCCGGTTTCCGCGATGCGTTGGACCGGATGGAGCGCGCCCTGCGCCGCGCCCGCGATCTGGGCCAGCTGCGCGAGGGTGCAGACCCGAAGATCGCCGCACGCATGCTGCACGCCACCGTGCTCGGCGTACTGCACGGTGCGATGGTCGAACCGGAACTGATGGACCTCAAGCGCGATGGCATGCTCGCACTGGACATGACCCTGGCCGCCTACGTGAAGGACGGCGTGTTCGTTCCCGGCACCGTGCCCGAGCCGCTGCCCGAGGCATGAGCGGGGTCGCTGTGGCCACCGCAGCCCCAATGTGAGGACAGACGCATGATCCTGGACAACGTGGTGTGGGGCTTCATCGGCTGCGGCAGCGTCACCGAGAAGAAGAGCGGCCCCGCCCTGGCCACCACACCCGGCTCACGGGTGGCGGCGGTCATGCGCCGCAATGCCGCATTGGCCGAAGACTATGCGCGGCGCCACGCGGTGCCACGCTGGTACACGGATGCCGACGCGCTGATCGGCGATCCGGACGTGAACGCTGTGTACGTTGCAACACCGCCCTCCACGCACATGCAGTACGCATTGCAGGCGATTGCGGCGGGCAAGCCGGTCTATATCGAGAAACCCATGGCCCTGGACCTCGCCGAATGCGAGCGCATCCTGGAAGCCAGTGCACGCCGTGGCGTGCCCGTGTTCGTCGCCTACTACCGCCGCGCCCTGCCCCGATTCGCGCAGGTGAAGCAGCTGCTGGACAGCGGCGCGATCGGTACACCGCGCAGCGTTCGCGCCACCCTGCATCGGCCGCATTCGGTGAATGCCGCATCGCCGGACTTCTGGCGGACCAATCCCGCGATCTCCGGCGGCGGGCTGTTCGTCGATCTGGGCTCGCACACCTTGGACCTGCTCGATCATCTATTGGGTCCGCTGAGCGATGTGCGCGGCCTGGCCAGTTCATTGGCCGGCGCTTACGCCGCCGAGGACAGCGTCTCCATGTGCTTCCGCATCGGGCCAGGCGTGCATGGCATCGCGCAATGGAGCTTCTGCGCGTTCCGCCGCCAGGATGAGATCGAGATCACCGGCGACCGCGGCCAGCTGCGTTTCGCCACCTTCGAGGATGTACCGGTGGTGCTGGAGACCGAAGCCGGTGTGCAGACGTTCGACATCCCCAACCCGTCGTCGATCCAGCAACCGTTGATCGCGCATCTGGTGGACGAGTTGCGCGGCAGCGGCCGTTCGCCCTCGACCGGCGTAAGTGCTGCCCGCACCAGCGCGGTGATCGACCAGGTGCTGCAGGACTACCGCGCCCGGCAATCGTGCTGAGCGCCAACGCAAAAGGCCGCCCTGCGGCGGCCTTTTCTGTTGCAGTGGATGGAGTCAGGGCCCTCGCCGTGACGAGGGATCCGACCGGATCGGGCGTTACAGGATGTAGCGGCTCAGGTCCGGGTCCTGCACCAGCTCACCCAGGTGTGCATCGACGTAGGCGCTGTCGATGGCCAGGGTTTCGCCATCGCGGTCCGGTGCCTCGTAGCTGAGCGAATCCAGCAGGCGCTCCAGCACCGTATGCAGGCGGCGCGCGCCGATGTTTTCCTGGCGCTCGTTCACCTGGAAGGCGATCTCGGCCAGGCGCTCGATGGCATCGGCGGTGAAACTGACCTTGACGCCCTCGGTGGCCAGCAACGCTTCGTACTGCTTGGTCAGCGCAGCCTTCGGCTCGGTCAGGATACGCACGAAATCACCCTTGCTCAGCGCACCCAGTTCCACGCGGATGGGGAAACGGCCCTGCAGCTCCGGAATGAGGTCGCTGGGCTTGGCCAGGTGGAACGCGCCCGACGCGATGAACAGGATGTGGTCCGTCTTGATCGTGCCGTACTTGGTGGACACGTTCGAGCCTTCCACCAGCGGCAGCAGGTCGCGCTGCACGCCTTCGCGGGAGACATCGCCACCGCCCACGTTGTCGCCGCGCTTGGCAACCTTGTCGATCTCGTCGATGAAGACGATGCCGTGCTGCTCGCAGGCCTCGATCGCCGCAGTGCGGATATCGTCCTCGTTGACCAGCTTGCCGGCCTCTTCCTCGATCAGCAGCGGACGCGCGGCCTTGATGGTCAGCGTGCGCTTGTGCGCCTTCGCGCCGCCACCCAGGTTGGCGAACATCGACTTCAGCTGCTGGCCCATTTCCTCCATACCCGGCGGGGTCATGATGTCCATGCTGACATTGGCCGCCAGGTCGAGCTCGATCTCACGCTCGTCCAGCTCACCGTTGCGCAGCATCTTGCGGAACTTGATGCGGGTCTCGTTGTCCTGCGCCGACGGTTCGTTGCGGGCGACTTCAGGATCGAAACCGATGCCGCCGCTACGACGCGGCAGCAGCGCATCGAGGATGCGGTCTTCGGCGCGTTCTTCGGCCTGGGTACGCACGCGCACCTTGGCCTGTTCGCGGTACAGCTTGACCGCGGTATCAGCAAGGTCGCGGATGATCTGCTCGACGTCCTTGCCGACGTAGCCCACTTCGGTGAAGCGCGTGGCTTCGACTTTCACGAACGGCGCGTTGGCCAGCGTAGCCAGGCGGCGCGCGATCTCGGTCTTGCCGACACCGGTCGGGCCGATCATCAGGATGTTCTTCGGCATCACTTCATTGCGAAGCTCCGGCGCCAGCTGCATGCGGCGCCAGCGGTTGCGCAGGGCAATGGCCACGGCACGCTTGGCGTCGTGCTGGCCCACGATATGCCGGTCCAGTTCCTGCACGATCTCGCGCGGGGTCATGGTGGCGGAGGAAACTTCGATCTTCGACATGGATGTGCTCACGGATTCAGATGCATGTAGAGCCGAGCCATGCTCGGCTGACGGGCAGCCCTGCCGAGCATGGCTCGGCACTACAGAAGAGCGGTCACAGCTCCTCAACCACCACGTTGCGGTTGGTGTAGATGCAGATGTCGCCGGCGATGCCGATCGCCTCGCTGGCGATGGTGCGCGCATCCAGTTCGGTGTGCGCCATCAACGCGCGCGCGGCCGATAGTGCATAGGAACCACCGGAGCCGATGGCGATGATGCCGTCCTCCGGCTCGATCACATCACCGGTGCCGCTGATGATCAGCGAGGTTTCCTTGTCAGCCACTGCCAGCAGAGCTTCGAGCTTGCCCAGGCGGCGCTCGGTGCGCCAATCCTTGGCCAGCTCGACCGCAGCGCGCTGCAGCTGGCCGTGCTTTTCCAGCTTGGCCTCGAACAGCTCGAACAGGGTGAAGGCATCGGCGGCGGCACCGGCGAAACCGGCCAGCACCTGGCCGTCGCGGCCAAGGCGGCGCACCTTGCGCGCGTTGCCCTTCATCACGGTGTGGCCCAGCGTGACCTGGCCGTCGCCGGCAATGGCCACGTGCTCGCCGCGACGGACGCAGACGATGGTGGTGGCGTGGAAAACGTTGGGGTTCTGACTGGGGTCCATGATGCCTCCGGGGTGACAGAACCAGAGGTGGGGACTGCGCTGCGCCCTTCAAGCCACCCGCGACCGGCTGACGCAGGGGCAACGTTCAGCTTTCTCCGCTGCCCTCATTGCTGCGTCGACGCTTGGCGCGCGGATGCGCGGCGTCGTAGACCTTGGCCAGGTGCTGGAAATCGAGGTGGGTATAGATCTGCGTGGTGGCGATGTCGGCATGGCCCAGCAGCTCCTGCACACCACGCAGGTCGCCGGACGATTCCAGGATGTGGCTGGCGAAACTGTGCCGCAGCATGTGCGGATGCACCTGCTTGAACAGGCCCTGGCGCTGCGCCAGCTGGCGGATGCGGATCTGCACCGCACGCTGGCTGATTGGCCCGTTGCGACCGGGGAACACCGGCGATGCCGGACCACCGCCACTTTCCGCGCGCCACGCCTGCAGCGCTTCGCGTGCCGGCCGCCCGAACGGCACCCGGCGCTGGCGGTTGCCCTTGCCCAGCACGTTGACCAGCCCGCTGTCGAAATCCAGGTCGCGCCAGGTCAGCGCGCAGACTTCGCTCAGGCGCAGGCCGGAGGAATAGAACAGTTCCAGCAGCGCACGGTCACGGCGGCCGAGGTCACCTTCCGGCTCCAGTTCGACCAGCTGCACCGCCTCATCGGCGTCAAGGACCTGCGGCAACCGGCGCGGCGCGCGCGGTGCCTTCAGCGTCGCTGCCGGACTGACCTCGATGCGCCCGTGCTTGAGCAGCCAGGCATAGAAGCTGCGGCAGGCCGACAGGCGGCGTTGCAGGCTCTTGGCCGACAGGCCGCGGCGATGCTCGTCGGCGACGAACTGGCGCAACGCATCGGCATCGAGCGCCTCCACCGCTACGCCACGCGGTTCGGCCCAGACCGCTAGCGCGTCCAGGTCGCGGCGGTAGGCGTCAAGCGTATGCGCCGACATCCGCCGCTCCACCTGCAGGTGCTGCAGGAAGGCCTGTACCGCGCTCATCGTCGTCCGGTCCTGCTCAGTCGTGGAAGCGCTTCAGGCCAGTGGCCAGGGCGTCGCCCATCATGCGCAGGAACAGCGTGCCCATGCCCGGGTAGAAGCGGTTCGGGTCGTGGCTGCCGACCGCGATCAGGCCGACGCCCGGCAACGGCAGCAGCGCGGTGGTCTGCACTTCCTCGCTGCGCACGCCGTACAGGACGGCATTCTTTTCCGGCTGCAGGCGGCCGCAGATCGGCTCGCCGTCGTTCAGGCAATCGCGGAACGGGCCCAGTTGCGGATCATCGGCAGCAATCACCTGCAGCCAGTCGGCCTGTTCCAGCCCGGCCACCGGCGCATGCACCACCAGCCGCACCAGGTCGCCGGCGAAGTCTTCCTGCAGCGATGCGGCCATCGCGCGCAGGGTATCGGCCGCGTTGTCCTGCTTCATCAGTGCCAGGGTCAGCTGGTGCGTGCGCACTGCCAGGCGTTCATTGACCTGTGCGGTGGCGCCCAGGTCGGCCAACCGTCGTGCCAGCTCGCGGTTCTTCTCGCGCAGCACTTCCAGCTGGTAGCTGGCCAGCGATGCGGTCGGGCCGTCATCGCGCGGCACCACCAGGGTCAGGGCCAGGTCCGGGAACTGCTTGAGGAAGCCGGGATGCCGCCGCAACCAGGCAGCGACTTCATGGGCCCCGAGCTTGTCGACGGTTTCGTTCATGCCATCCACTCCCCTTCGAAGACGAATGCGGTCGGGCCCGCCATCACCACCGGCTGGCCATCGCCCGGCCACTGGATGCGCAGGTCACCTCCGGGCAGGCTGATGCGCGCATCGCGCTGCAGGCGGCCGCGCTGCATCAGGGTCACGGCGGCGGCGCAGGCGCCACTGCCGCAGGCCAGGGTCTCGCCGACACCGCGCTCGAACACACGCAGGCGGGCGTGCGCCGGGCCCATCACCTGGGCGAAGCCCACGTTCACCGAGCGCGGGAACGACGCGTGCTGCTGCAGCAGCGCACCGACGCGCTCGACCGGTGCAGCATCGATCAGGCCCACTTCGATCACCGCATGCGGGTTGCCCATCGACACCGCAGCAAAGCGGACGCTCTCGCCCTGCAGCGGCAGCAGGTATTCCTCGCGCGGGTGGGCGAAGCCCATCAGCGGCACGTTGGCCGGCTCGAAAGCAGGCACGCCCATCGTCACCGCAAACTGCCCTTCGCCCAGCACCCGCACCTCATGGCTGGCCAGCGGGCTGTCGATGACGAACGCATCGCCCTGCGCACTGCCCTCGCGCACCAGCCAGGCCGCGATGCAGCGCGCGCCATTGCCGCACTGCTCGGAATTGGAACCGTCGGCGTTCCAGATGCGGTACGAGGCCACCGAGCCTTCCGCACGCGGCGCCTCGATGGTCAGGATCTGATCGCAGCCGACGCCGGTGTGGCGGTCGGCCAGGCGCGCGGCCAGTTCAGGCGTGGGCGGCGCAGTGCCGTCACGCAGGTCGATCACTACGAAGTCATTGCCCGCGCCATGCATCTTGCTGAAGCGCAAGGCCCTGGAACCGGCCTTACTCATTCCCGCTGCCCGCCTTCTTCGCTGGCGCGGGTGCCGGCTGGGTGGTCGTTGCAGCCGGGTCGACGGTCGTGGCCGGGGCAACGGCGCCCTGGCCCTCGGCCGGGGTCGCCTCGGTGGCGGGCTCGGCAGCGGGTTCGACGGTTTCTTCCACCGGCACCGGCTTCTGCGGCAGTACCAGCGGGCCCTTGTTGCCGCAGGCGGCGAGGAGCAGCAGCGAGGCCGCTGCCAGCGGAATCAGGATGGCGTTTCGATGGGGGATCTTCATGCCCCGAGTATAGCCATTGGCGGCTGAGCGGTTCGTGCAGGGAATCGGGTTGCCGGCCAGCGGCCGGCACTACCGCAGGCGCTCAATCCGCGGGCGGTGGCAACGGCCGCGTCCACAGCCAGATCGCCACCACGGTCATGCTGCCGATCGAGAACCACTTCACCCAGGCGACCGGCACGCACCACAGCATGATGCAGGCGCACACCGCCATGGTGATCGTGGCCATCCACTTGCCGTAGCGGCTGACCGCACCATGTGCCTGCCAGTTGGCGATGGCCGGGCCGAAGCGCGGGTGCTGCAGCAGCCAGGTGTGCAGGCGTTCGGACCCACGTGATGCAGCCCACGCCGAGATCAGGATGAATACGGTGGTCGGGAGGCCCGGCACGAAGATGCCGACGATGCCGGTGCCCAGGCTGACGTAGGCCAGCAGCCACCACGCCCAGCGGAAACGCACCACGCGCGGTGGCGTGGCGGTATCGCGGGATGCGGAGGGCTCGGGCAGGCTCATGGCCGCAAGGATAACGGTTCGGGGTGCCCGGCAACGCCCGGCACCCCTTCGCCGTTACGGCTGGGCGATGCCCAGCTGCTGCAGCACGAACGCGTACGACTCGGACAGCTCGCGGTAGCGCTGGAAGCGCCCCGACTTGCCGCCGTGGCCGGCTTCCATGTTGGTGCGGAACAGGATCGGGTAGGGGCCGGTGTTGTGATCACGCAGCTTGGCCACCCACTTGGCCGGCTCCCAGTACTGCACCTGCGAATCCCACAGGCCGGTACCCACGAACAGCGCCGGGTACGCCTGCTGCTTCACGTTGTCGTAGGGCGAGTAGGACAGCATGTAGTCGTAATACGGCTTCTGCTCCGGGTTGCCCCACTCATCGTATTCGTTGGTCGTCAGCGGAATGGTCGGGTCGAGCATGGTGGTGACCACGTCGACGAACGGGACCTGCGCCACCATCACCCGGTAATCCTGCGGGGCCTGGTTGGCCACCGCGCCCATCAGCAGGCCACCGGCGCTGCCGCCGGACGCGGCGACACGATCCTTCGCCGCCCAGCCCTGTGCGACCAGGCCGCGGGTGACGTCGATGAAGTCGTTGAAGGTGTTCTGCTTGTGCAGCAGCTTGCCGTTCTCGTACCAGTCGCGGCCCATTTCCTGGCCGCCGCGGATATGGGCGATGGCATACACCACGCCGCGGTCGAGCAGGCTCACCGCCGTCTGGTTGAAGTACGGGTCCATCGACATGCCGTAGCTGCCGTAGGCGTACTGGAACAGCGCGCCCTTGCCGTCCTTCTGGTAGCCCTTGCGGTAGACCAGCGACACCGGCACCTTCACGCCATCGCGCGCGGTGATCCAGACGCGGTCGGTTTCGTACTTCGAGGCGTCATAGCCGATCACCGGCTGCACCTTCAGCTGGCGACGCTCGCCGGTGGCGGTGTTCAGCTCGAACACCGTGGTCGGGGTGGTCATCGAGGTGTAGACGTAGCGCAGCCACGGCGTGTCGGCCTCGGTGTTGTCGCCCAGGCCCATCGAGTACGCCGGCTCATCAGCCTTCACGTAGTCGCTGCGGCCATCCTTGAACAGCAGGCGGATGCGCTCCAGGCCCTCGGAACGTTCGGCGATGGCGGTGTAGCTGTCGAACAGCTCGAAGCCTTCGATGAACACCGCATCGTCATGCGCGATCCAGTCCTTCCACTGCGCACGCGAGGTGGCATCGGTCGGTGCGGTGACCAGCTTGAAGTTCTTCGCACCGTCGTTGGTGCGGATCACCCAGCGGCCGTCGTAGTGGTCGGCGTCGTACTCGACGTCACGCTGGCGCGGGGCCAGCACGGTGAAGGTGGTCGGATCGCTGGCCGGTGCGTAGCGCTCTTCCGAGGACACCGTGCTGTGCACGCCGATGGTGATGAAGCGATCGTCGCGGGTGCGGCCGATGCCCATGTAGAAGCTGTCGTCCTTCTCTTCGTAGACGACGGTGTCGGCGCTGGCTGGAGTGCCCAGCACGTGCTTCTTCACGCGCACGGTGAGCAGCGTTTCCGGATCGTTCTCGACATACAGCACGGTGCGGTTGTCGTCGGCCCAGACCAGGTCGCCGGAGCTGCCGGTGATCACATCGGGCAGCACCTTGCCGGTGGCCAGATCCTTGAAGCGGATCGTGTACTGGCGGCGGCCGACATCATCATCGGCCCAGGCCAGCAACTGGTTGTCCTGGCTGACCTCCATCGAGCCGACGCTGAAGTAGCCCTTGCCCGCAGCCATCGTATTGACGTCCAGCAGGATTTCCTCGGCGGCCTCCATGCTGCCCTTGCGGCGTGCGTGGATGGGGTAATCCTGGCCGGTCTCGAAACGGCTGTAGTACCAGTAGCCGCGCTCGCGCGCCGGCACGCTGGAATCGTCCTGCTTGATGCGGCCGACGATCTCCTTGTACAGGGTGTCTTCCAGTGGCTTCAGCGGTGCCAGCAGCTGATCGGCGTAGGCATTCTCGGCCTGCAGGTAGGCCAGCATGTCCTTGTCCGTGCGCTTGTCATCGCGCAGCCAGTAATAGTCATCGTTGCGGGTCGCGCCGAACGGCGCCTTGACCACGTGCGGATGCCTGGCGGCGTCCGGCGGAACGGGCGGAGTGGCGGCGGTAGCAGTCGTGGTCATCAGGCTGGCGAGCAACAGGCAGAGGGTGGACTTCATGAAGTAGGGTTCCTGGCGCATCAATGCAATGGTCTTCGGCGGGGTCAGATCCCTTTTCCCGAAAAGGGATCTGACCCCAATCGCAGCCAAGCGGCAACCCTGCGGATCGTCATGGGCCATGCCGACCGGCGTACCATGGATCCATGAGTACCCTGCCCCACACGCCGGGCTACAGCCGGCGCAGCCATGAAATCGCCCCGTTCCATGTGATGTCCCTGCTGGCCCGCGCGCAGGCGCTGGAACAGGCCGGCCACGATGTGATCCACCTGGAAATCGGCGAACCGGACTTCACTACCGCCGAACCGGTCGTGCGGGCCGGCCAGGCCGCACTGGCCGCCGGCCATACCCGCTACACCGCCGCACGCGGCCTGCCGGCCCTGCGCCAGGCGATCAGCGGTTTCTATCGCAGCCACTACGGTCTGGACATCGATCCTGAACGCATCCTGGTCACCCCGGGTGGGTCCGGTGCGCTGCTGTTGGCCAGCAGCCTGCTGGTCGATCCCGGCCGCCACTGGCTGCTGGCCGACCCCGGCTACCCCTGCAACCGCCACTTCCTGCGCCTCGTCGAAGGCGGCGCACAGCTGGTGCCGGTCGGCCCGGACACTGCGTACCAGCTCACGCCGTCCCTGGTGGAACAGCATTGGAATGCCGACAGCGTCGGCGCGCTGGTTGCCTCACCGGCCAACCCGACCGGCACCGTGCTTTCCGCCGACGAACTGGCTGCACTGTCGCAGACCCTGCACGCGCGGGGCGGCCACCTGGTGGTGGACGAGATCTATCACGGCCTGACCTACGGCCTGGACGCGCCCAGCGTGCTGCAGGTGGACGACAACGCATTCGTACTGAACAGTTTTTCCAAGTACTTCGGCATGACCGGGTGGCGGCTGGGCTGGCTGGTGGCGCCGCCGTCCGCAGTACCGGATCTGGAGAAGCTGGCGCAGAACCTGTACATCAGCGCCTCGAGCATCGCCCAGCACGCCGCGCTCGCCTGCTTCAGCGAGGAATCCATGGCGATCTTCGAGCAGCGCCGCGACGCGTTCCGCCAGCGTCGCGACTTCCTGCTGCCCGCACTGCGTGAGCTGGGCTTCCGTATCGAAGTCGAGCCACAGGGCGCGTTCTACCTGTACGCCGACGTCAGTGCATTCACCGACGACGCGCAGGCATTCTGCGCGCATTTCCTGGAAACCGAGCACGTGGCGTTCACCCCGGGCCTGGATTTCGGCTTCCATCGTGCCAACCAGCACGTGCGCCTGGCCTATACCCAGGAGGTGCCGCGATTGCAGGAGGCGGTGGCGCGGATTGCGCGCGGATTGAAGCATTTCCGGTAGCGGCGGGGGCCGCCCCCCGGGCGCCCGCCCCGCCCCCCCCCCCCCGGGCGCGCGCCGGGCGGCGCCCCCAACCCCCAAACCCCCCCCCCGGGGCGGGGGTGGCGGCGGGGTGGCTGGGGCCCCCCCCCCCCCCCCCCCCG
>NZ_JAVFVN010000710.1:0-405 GCF_030910085.1 Stenotrophomonas maltophilia group sp. RNC7
TTGTTATCTCACATAAACATCATAGCTTAATTCTCACTCCTTTGTTTTTCAGAAATGCCAGTGAGTGTCTCTTTTACCCCTTCCTTAGTTCTTCCTAGCCTATCAAGCTCACTAACTATTAATTCTCACCCTCACGAAGTACCCTTTTAAGCACATTCTATTCTGGTCTGTCATATGTTTTACCAGTTACCTTATCAATGAATATATTCTCATTCTTTAATGTTGGCCTATACCTTTTAGCTGCCGTTATCTGCCGCTCTACATGTTGATTCGTAGTACTTACACGTCCATAGAAATATTCTTCATATTCCTTCATTTAAACATCCTCCCATCTTAAGTCATGAGATTATCTAAAATTGCATTGAATGTTTCCTTTGTTGATGCTATTAATATACTCGGCACTCC
>NZ_JAVFVN010000023.1:0-326 GCF_030910085.1 Stenotrophomonas maltophilia group sp. RNC7
GCGTGTAGGTGACCGAGCTGCTCACCGTACCGGCCGTGACGCCGGTGGCGGCGGTCGATGCCAGCCGGGCGAAGAAGTTCAGCACGTTGGTGTTGCCCGCCGTGAGTTGTTGGGCCGTGGCCGACGTAGGGGCGGTGTTGAAGTTGACCGCGGTGGCGTTGTCCTTGCCCAGGATCTGGACCGCGACGTTGGCGGCGTTGCCCGTGTTCGTGAGCATGCCCTTGGCCGCGTCGGACGCGGTGCCGGCGAAAGACACGCCGACCTTGGAAAGCTTGCCGTTCGCGTTGGCGCCTGCGCCGGTATCCGTTTCGAACGAGCAACCCGTC
>NZ_JAVFVN010000071.1:0-604 GCF_030910085.1 Stenotrophomonas maltophilia group sp. RNC7
GTCGAATACATGGCCAAGGGTCCGCGCCGGATCTCGCCGTTCTTCGTGCCGGGTTCGCTGATCAACCTGATCTCCGGCCATCTGTCCATCGCCTTCGGCATGAAGGGCCCCAGCTACGCCGTCGTGTCCGCCTGCACCACGGGCCTGCACAGCATCGGCGACGCGGCCCGCCTGATCGAGTACGGCGATGCCGACGTCATGCTGGCCGGCGGCGCCGAGTCGACCGTGTCGCCGTTGGGCATTGGCGGCTTTGCCGCGATGCGCGCGCTGTCGACCCGCAACGATGATCCTCAGACGGCTTCGCGTCCCTGGGATCGCGACCGCGACGGCTTCGTGCTGGGCGAGGGCGCCGGCGTGCTGGTGCTGGAAGAATACGAACACGCCAAGAAGCGCGGCGCGCGCATCTATGGCGAGTTCGCCGGCTACGGCATGAGCTCGGACGCGCATCACATCACGGCTCCCGACAAGGACGGCCCGCGCCGCGGCATTCTCAACGCGCTGCGCAACGGCGGCCTGAACCTGGAAGACGTCCAGTACGTCAACGCGCACGGCACCTCGACGCCCCTGGGCGACAAGAACGAGAGCGACGCGTTGAAGCTGGCGT
>NZ_JAVFVN010000144.1:0-631 GCF_030910085.1 Stenotrophomonas maltophilia group sp. RNC7
GGAATTCTAAAAATGTAATCTATGCAGCACAGATAGCCAAGATACAAGGAATGAAGGTAATTTCATTAACAGGAAATAGTGGTGGAAAACTGAAGGAGTTGTCAGACATATTACTTAATGCACCTTCTGACGAAACATATATTATTCAAGAATACCATCTTCCGATCTATCATGCTATTTGTGCGGCTGTTGAAAATGAATTTTTTTATGAGGAGGGATAAGAATGGAAGCTATAATACTTGCTGGAGGATTTGGTACACGATTAAGACATATTGTTTCAGATGTTCCAAAACCAATGGCCCCTGTTAATGATAAACCTTTTTTAGAATATATACTTAATTATCTAAGTAAATACAATTTCAGTAAAGTTATAATGGCTGTTGGATATAAAAGTGATTTAATAAAGGAGCACTTTGGAAACTCATTTAAAGGAATCAAAATTGAATATTCAGAAGAAGTAATACCATTAGGAACTGGGGGAGCTATAAAAAAAGCTGTATCGATTTGCAAAGATGAAGAAATATTTATTATTAATGGAGATACATTTTTTGATGTAAATTTAAGGGAAATGAAGGCAATTCATGGAGATTCTTCTTGTGATATTACCATAGCTGCAAAAGAGATGGAAGAT
>NZ_JAVFVN010000216.1:0-420 GCF_030910085.1 Stenotrophomonas maltophilia group sp. RNC7
TAAAAATCAGCTAAAAAAGTATTGTAGGTTTAAAAATTTTATGTTACATTATCATTACAAAAACGTTACAAAATGTTGTTTTTGTTTCTAAAAGATTTCTTATTGTTTTCATTTTGTTACAATCTATAAACTTAAAATGTATTTCTATGTGTATAAGAGTATGTGTAGTAAAGCGACTGAGTTAAAACCGTTCTGCATATTATTAAAATTCCTTTCTGTCTTAAATGAAGAATACCAACTATCTAGGAATTTTTAAGTAATGGCATTGAATAAAATGTACTTCCTTTCCCACACACACAATTTAGTACAGATTTATAATTCGGCCTAATTGCTACACGAACTCTTATACATATAAAACGTTTTATTGGAATAAAAGAAAGAATTTACAACAAAAATAGCGTTAGTTAGCTAAACTAAAAA
>NZ_JAVFVN010000240.1:0-405 GCF_030910085.1 Stenotrophomonas maltophilia group sp. RNC7
TTGCCTATTGCAGTAGCCAATCCGAAAAGAGATTCTGGGGATAGAGGAGTATATAGTGTTAAGCATGATGCCATATCCTTTGTTACAGTTTTGAGCAGTCCTATTATAGAAAAAGTAGAACCTTACATCGTTACAGTAGACGGTGGAGAAGATATTGTAATAGAAGGACGAAACTTTCAAGATGGCATTAAGGTTTTTATCGATGGGAAAGAAATAACTAATGTAGTAAGGGATATCGATATCGCTACAACGAGGGGTACACTGAAATTTAAAGCGCCAAAGGGTAGAGAAGGGGTCAATATTATTCAGATCATGAACCCGGATGGTGGTAGTGATACCCACCAATTCATCTATGTACAGACCATGAGAATTGACCCTAAAATTACCACCATAGCACCGAATAAG
>NZ_JAVFVN010000250.1:0-498 GCF_030910085.1 Stenotrophomonas maltophilia group sp. RNC7
GTTTTAGTATGGGTGCATGGATATGAGGCTTTGAAATGGAATCACCGATTATTTAATCCATGGAATTTATCGGCATGGAGAGGCTTAAAGATAAAAGAGAATTATAACCAGCTGAAAGCTTTTAAGCGTTTTAATGAACAGAATAAGTTAAAACACGTATCATATATATTTGTTTCTAATTGGATGAAAGAAATAGCCGAAAAAGATATTAATACTAAATTTAAGAATAACTATATAATTCCAAATTATATTAACACAGAGTTATTTAATTATGAACATAAAAATGAAGAGCAACGAAAAAAAATACTGTTAATTCGTCCTTTTCATAATAGAAAATACGCCAATGATATTGCTGCTAAGGCAATTATAGAGTTAAGTAAATTCCCAGAGTTTAAGGATTTAGAATTTAGTATCTATGGAGAAGGTAAATATTTCAAGAAAGATACTGAACAATTAAAAAGGTTTCAAAATGTGAAAATAAATAATAGATTTTTAAAA
>NZ_JAVFVN010000252.1:0-314 GCF_030910085.1 Stenotrophomonas maltophilia group sp. RNC7
CAAATGGGACGATCAGCGTGATCGGCGCCGATGGATAAGTTTGGCTGAATGCTAGAAATGGGATGAAAGAAAACGCTGCAGCGAAGAATTGCTGCACGAAACGTGCGTACATACCTGTCTCCTTTATTGACTAATATTTCCGGCGATCCTCGGTCACGTTGCGATTCACGTCCAATCTTCTTTTTGGCTCGTACGATTCACGTTGCGAATGATTAGACACGGCTTCCTCCCCCACGCAAGAGCTCTGCGCCACAAAGGAGAGGTGTACACAACGACCCGGCCAAGTGGCGAGGTGGCCAGCAAGGGGGTGTTCA
>NZ_JAVFVN010000293.1:0-403 GCF_030910085.1 Stenotrophomonas maltophilia group sp. RNC7
ATAGGCGCCGAAAGGGATGTTGAACGCGCCCGGCGTCAGCGCCAACTCATTGGCGACAGATTGGTACAGATATAGGCCATCATCATCGGTCTGGAATACGTCCTTCTGCATACTGCGTGCTCCTAAGAATTGAAATTTGCAGTGAAAAGGGCATCAAACATGGATGCGAGGGTGGTAAGCAGTGTTCGACGGCCTGGTTTCCGATCCCGTGTTTGCCGACACCTGGCCGGGCTTCAGAAGGCCGGCTTTGTTCGAAGTGCCTGCGGTCATGAACCACCCCGGTCCCGACGTCTGCTGGTCCTCCGAGGAGTCAAGCAAAAAGGCAAGCGGCCCTACCTGGTCAGCTTGTCTAGACCCCATCGCTCTTGCATTTGCAGTGAAAGGGACTTCAAACATGAATTCT
>NZ_JAVFVN010000305.1:0-367 GCF_030910085.1 Stenotrophomonas maltophilia group sp. RNC7
GGATGCGGCTGATGCCCATTTCGACGAAGGAGCCGGCGATGACGACGCCGAAGATCGCGGCCATGACGGCCTCGACCGGCGTGCCCTGCTTGACCATGACCGAGCCGCCGGCGATCAGCGGGCCGACGAAGTTGAAGCTGGTGCCTTGCACGATCAAGAGGCCCGCGCCCAGCGGACCGAAGCGCTTGCACTGCACGTAGGTGGCGATGCCGGAGATGACCAGCGACATGGACACGATCAGGGTGGTGTCGCGGCTGCTCACGCCCAGGGCCTGGCAGATCAGCAGGCCGGGGGTGACGATGGGGACCAGGATGGCCAGCAGGTGCTGCAGGGCGGCGACGAAGGCGACGGGGGCCGCAGGACGGTC
>NZ_JAVFVN010000340.1:0-312 GCF_030910085.1 Stenotrophomonas maltophilia group sp. RNC7
AGGCTATTTATTACACAAGGTAAGTATAATGACGAAAACAGAATTATCAAATCAATTAAGAGAATATAAAATAACAGCTCAGCAATGGTCTGTGTTAAAGGATATATCTCTTTATCCAAATGGAACCACCCCGGCTATGATTGCTGAAAGGCTCTTAGCAGACCGTCCAACAGTAACCGGAATTATACAAAGATTATTGCAAAAAGAATGGATTCTTATAAAACATAATCCTAAAGATAAACGGTCACATTTAATATTTTTAACAGATGAAACTAAGGGATTAATACAGGAGATAGAAAATGTAAGCGATGA
>NZ_JAVFVN010000390.1:0-1456 GCF_030910085.1 Stenotrophomonas maltophilia group sp. RNC7
CAGTTGTCATCGATCTGATTGCCGAACTTGAACAGGCGCGGCAGTTTCATCGCCTTGAGGTGGCAGGGTGGAAAATGCTACTTGAAGTTAAGGGGCGCGCATAATGTCACGTTCCGCCCCAGTTGTTTCCGCCGCCCGTTACTCGGTACGCACTGATGTGCGAGGAAAGAAGCTGAACCTTCTTCGCTCCACATTTCGAGCAACGCAGTTTATGCGCAAGGTCTTTCTTGAGCGCACCATGATCTGGGCCGAGCTTTTCAATCAGGGCGTCAATATCAAGACGTTTACTGTGGTGGCACCCGTTGCAGTAAGCGGTAATCATAAACCCGTACCGTTTGCAGTCGCCCAACGTCTCGTTTGTGCAGGATACCAGCATGACAGCCTCCAAGGCTGGCTGTCTTATACCGTGAACAAAACGAATACAAATCACATTAGGAGGCGAAAGGAATGACCGCAAAAGCCTCAATCCGCCAATCCGATCTCGACAGAATGGCCGTGATCGCTACGAAACGCGGCGTACCTATTGAAATGAGAGATGAAAGAGGACGAATATTCCGTGTCTACCCGACTGTCGAAGATTTGAAACACGACACCGCGTTAGACCCGGAATTGGCCTATGGCGGCAACAGTTTGGAAGAATGGAGAAACCGCCGTGGAAGTAGACCTCGTAGGCGTGCATCGGGTGAATAAGAAGCTCGCGAGTGGCGATATTGCCACTTACTATTACGCTTGGCGCGGAGGTCCACGAATTCACGCCAAGCCCAACACCAAGGCATTCATTGCGGAATATTTCAAATTAACGCGGGATCGAGAAGACACGCCATATCAAGGTAAGCTCGCTGAAATCATCAAGGAATACGTGAATTCGCCCGCCTATCAGAATTTAAAACCGTCCACCAAAGAGGGTTACGATATCGCAATCAGGGCCATTGAGGCGGAATTTTTCGACATGCCATCCAGACGAATATCGGCTCATGGAACACGGTCGATCTTTTTGCAATGGCGAGACGAGATCGCAGCCACGCACCCGCGCAAAGCTGATCTGTTTATGAGCGTGCTCCAGCGCATATTAGCGTTCGCCTATGATCGGGAAATGATTTCCCGTCATCCGCTGGAGAAGGTTGAGAAGGTCAGTGACGGCACGCGGCGTGACCTTATTTGGACGGATGACGAAATAGCCGTCATGCGCTTTGGAAGGAAGGCAGATGGCGACAAGCCAGCAATCAAACCCGCGCCCGAGCCAATAGTTCGAGCTATGATGCTCGCTCTCTGGACCGGGCAACGACAGGGTGATTTGCTGAAAATCACATGGTCCGCGTATGACGGGGAGAGCCTTTCGCTCCGGCAGGGCAAGACAGGCGCGCACGTTCGCGTAAAAGTGTCCGAGGAATTGAAAGCAATTCTGGACCACGTGAAGCGCGGGAATGCCGTGACGATCCTTACCAATGCGCAGGGC
>NZ_JAVFVN010000391.1:0-312 GCF_030910085.1 Stenotrophomonas maltophilia group sp. RNC7
CTAGTTACATCAATATCTTGTACTCCTGGGAATGTATCTACAATGTGAAAGTCACCCAGTATTGGTACTGGGATACTGGCTAAATTGTAATTATATTCAATTTCCCAGCTTGACTCGTAATTGCTTCCTGTACCTACCTTCCTCTTCGCAAGAGCATCACCGTAGGCAATACTCTGTGCGCCATCGTGAGTTTCTGTCATATATCCTGGACTCTCCAATATTGCCGTATTTCTGAATGTTTGTTGTCCTGAATATGGTTTGCTTGGATTTATTACCTTAGTCCGATAGGTTATCTTGTAGGCAAATTTCCCG
>NZ_JAVFVN010000394.1:0-489 GCF_030910085.1 Stenotrophomonas maltophilia group sp. RNC7
GTCAGTAATAGTTATTTTAGTCTATCAATTTACAATGTTTATCGTAATCCTCTGACAAAAAAAGTTGTATGATTCTTATTAAGAATCATACAACTTTTACATGTAGCAAAAAAATTTTAAAGAGCGCGGTATTATTTGAAAATATTACTATGATTTAATTTTTACTTAATATTCAGTATAAGATCCTTTTGGTCTAACGCTATCAGGGCTCCAATCAACATTATATGAGTTATTCTCTCTTGAATACCCACCAAAACGGACAGGAACTTGTTTACCATAAGTCTCAACTGCATTATTTATGAAGAGATATGTACGCCCTGGTTGTACAGCACCTTCATGTTTACCATCCCCAGAAGCGTTTTTCCAATCTCTTCCCCCACTCCACACATTGGCATCTGCTTCCGCCCAAACATTGAAAGAACCTGCGGAATTGCTAGAATTCACACGCATATACATTGAGGAAGTATTATCTTTTCTACGAGCGTTTGT
>NZ_JAVFVN010000411.1:0-313 GCF_030910085.1 Stenotrophomonas maltophilia group sp. RNC7
GGCAAGATCTAAAGCATTACCGGCCTGCCGTGGCCCCACGCCACGACGCGCCTTCATCCCCGTGCCGGTGCCCCCGCCGGCGTGGGGGGGGACCCCACACAGCCCACCCGCGCCCCCCGTTGGGCGCCCCCCCCCGGCCACGTGGGGGGGGTTGGGTTGCCCCCCACCCCCCCCGGGGGCGGGTGTTGGGGGGGGGGGGCACCGGGGGGGGGGGGTTTGGTGTTGGGGTGACCCCCCCCACGCCGGCGGGGGCACCGGCACGGGGATGAAGGCGCGTCGTGGCGTGGGGCCACGGCAGGCCGGTAATGCTTTA
>NZ_JAVFVN010000413.1:0-348 GCF_030910085.1 Stenotrophomonas maltophilia group sp. RNC7
CCATCGCGTCCAGACTGAAAGAAGAACGAGAGCGCCTAGGCCTGACGCAGCCGGTGTTTGCGGAAGCGGCTGCCGCTAAGAAGCGCACGCTGATCGATTGGGAAAAGGGCGTCTCCTCACCAACCGCTGTGCAGCTAGCCGCCCTGGCCGCAATTGGAGTGGACGTTGCTTACGTGCTAACCGGCTCTCGTTCGTTCAAGCCGGAACCGGCCATCACTCCAGAACAACGCATACTGGTTGCCGACTACGCGGCCTGTTCGCCGAGCGATCAGGCTGCTTTGCGCCGAACCGCTGCAGCGATGGCAATAGGTATGGCTGCTGGGGCAGCAGCCCATGGGAAATCTGGTC
>NZ_JAVFVN010000426.1:0-1104 GCF_030910085.1 Stenotrophomonas maltophilia group sp. RNC7
TAGAAAATTCATTTATCTGCCAAACGTCATTTTGTATATATTCTTTATGATCAGCTTGGCCGCTACTACTAGTCATTTGAATTTACCTCCTTCCAAACTGATGATTCACTAATGAAACATATGTGAACCACATCCACACAGAAATAACACTCTACTTTTCATAATTAATGATTATTGATACTAATTCAAGTATTTTATGTTAATTTCCTACGATTTTTTAATAATCTTTACAAAAAATATCTACACTCGCAGAATGTAGTGAACCACCAGTGATATGTGATTCACTAGTGGTTACCAGTGATACATCATTAATTTAACGGTTGCAGCTTTAGTGGTACATCATCAGTGTTTCTATACACGATATTACTATTCAATTCACTAGTATTCATTCCTTCATTTAAGAAGCTGATATATATAACTAGCGTAACTCGTACATAGACGTATAATTTTATAATCAATAACTTTTAAGATTCAGTATATTTGAAAAACACTATTTACAAAGACTTCGATTAAGTGTATTTTAATAAGTGTTAGAAGACTAGTATCATAATCTTTTATTTCACTTGATTAAGTAAATTGATTTAAATACATCTTGAAAAATTAATAAAACTAGATTAAAATTATGAGTAGCCTATTTAAAAGATGTTGGACCTATCTATATCCAATTTAGTAACGGGATTTCTATAGCTATTTTTATGCCGTAGTTTGCCTTTATTGGATTAAGAAAAGCTGTTCAAGATCTTTATTGATTATGTTTTTATAAAGATGTAGGATACTGTACCTAAAAAATATTATTTAGACCAATATAAATTGTACATATCCAACACATCTTTTCGAGTAAAGGTGTGTTTTTGTTGTATTTAGAGAGATAAAAAGACCAGTTTACATCAAAAACACAAAAAAGACCAAAAAAAAGAGCCTCACAAGGAGGCAAGACCAAAACAAAAAAATAAAGCTTAAAAGCGACCAAACTTTTAAACTTAAAAACACTTTGATAAACAAATTATAATCTATTTGGTGTGCCATTTCAACATTTATTTGTTGAACAGATTATGATTTTTTGTGTAAAAAAATGACCATTTTTTACCTTTTTAAGTTATAGTT
>NZ_JAVFVN010000427.1:0-320 GCF_030910085.1 Stenotrophomonas maltophilia group sp. RNC7
AATTGATGAAGCTGAACATAAACGTGAAGTTGAACTTAAAAAACAAAGCCTTGAAGATAAGAAGAAGGTACTTCAAGACGAGGTTAAATCTGTTGAGAATACTGCGAAGGAAGAACGAGAAAAACTTGAGAAATCTTATAAACAAATTGAAGTGGCTTTTGATGAACATAGTATTAATCTAATTGCCTTGGCTTCTACTATGTCCAAAGGTATGTTTGAGGAATTCCAAAAGAACTATCTTATTCCTTTGGAAAATGCCCTTCAAAATGCTGACTATGGATCCGTAGATAGAATCTTAGGTGGCGTTGATGACTTCGCTA
>NZ_JAVFVN010000451.1:0-386 GCF_030910085.1 Stenotrophomonas maltophilia group sp. RNC7
TGAAGACTGGAAAAGTCAGCCCAGAAATCATAACAATGGCTATAGAAAAAGTAGAGAAAGATAATAAAGATTACAACAATACCTATCCAGATGGACGATATAACTCGGGTGGCAATATAATATGGATTGATAACAATACCATAGAGTTTGAGGCAAACCTTGCCTATAATTATATGGATATAATGGTGGATGTCATTGTTAGATATAATTTTCTAGATGATTCCCTAGAGTATAAAATGAAAGCAGAAAATGGTAAGGTTATCAGTATCACAGAAGAATTTAAGTATACAATTTAAATTAGCAGATGATTTATAGTTATGAGGAATGGGATTCGATGAAAAAGACTTAGGGATTATAATTTCAGCTGATGTATGTTTTTATGTTAG
>NZ_JAVFVN010000708.1:0-1036 GCF_030910085.1 Stenotrophomonas maltophilia group sp. RNC7
GTTGTTTGAAAAATTCGCCTGGTGTCTGAAAAATTCTACGATATTCAGGAAGGCTCGGGTTTCAGTTTCATCCTCTCGTTTGGCCGAACAACTGACGGATATTGTGCCACAGGATGTTGGATCACCGGATTTCACAATTGAATTTCATTCTCCATGCGTATTCACGTCGACGACATTGGAAAAGATGTTGCGTACCGCTGCCAAAACCGGTGCGGCGGTAATTCCGAATTTTTACGGAGATGATAAGCCATTTTTAAATGTCACGGAAAATGGATCTGTCGATGCAGGTTCCTTATATACAAGTCCTGTTGTCGTTTTTTCGCATGAAGCCAAAACCGGTGGTTTCACTAACGTCCGAATGCGTACGGATGCACGCTGTTTTCTTTCAAACCCGAGTATTGTAAAGCCTGCTGATCGCCCATTGATCACCACGGTTATTCGAATTCATAACGCGGCTGATTTTACCGAGCTGCGGAATGCCCTTTATTCGCTATTTGCAATGATGGGCTGCAACATAGTACCGCTTATTGCAGCACAGGATTTGAGCGATGAAAAGAAGTCTGAGCTAGACCATCTGCTCACTGAATTTGGAACAAGCGAATATTTTCGACCTCAGATAATGCATTTTGTATCGCCTGATGGAAATGGCGATGTCCGCTCCAAGATGCTTAACGAGGCTCTTCGCGACGTTAAAACCATATATGCTGGGATTCTTGATTACGATGACCTTTTATTGCCCACAGCTTATGAATACCTCGTCAGCCGTTTAAAGGCCACCAATACAGCAATATCTTTTGGACGTACCTTTGTAGCTCGTTATCTTTCTGGGAAAAATGTTTTTCTAGATAGATCAAAGGTGTATGAATATGGTTATTCTTTTGAGGAGTTTGTGAGCAATAACCATGCACCAATCCATAGTTTTTTGCTCGATTTGAGTTGTTTGAACATCAAAAACACAAGATATTTTGATGATCATAAATATATGGAAGATTATTATCTTATGCTGCAATTGGTCACGAAAGAAAACGCGGATTGG
>NZ_JAVFVN010000458.1:0-446 GCF_030910085.1 Stenotrophomonas maltophilia group sp. RNC7
CATATAGGTTCCTAGCTCTCTTATTATCCAAATCTACATGAAGGGACAATTTGCCTTCTGTTAATTCTATCATCTGATGAATAAGTTCCGTGGCGATTCCTCTGCCTTTGTTCCCTGCCTTTGTACCGATATAGCCTAAATGATAGGTAGGAATAAAATCTTTAAATCCAAGATTTACAACCACACATACGCCTTGAGGAATATTATTTCTAAGAGCGATCAGTATAAACCCAGATTTTATAGCAGATTCAACTGCATCTTCAGTTTCTTCTATGGGGTCAGAATAGTCCTGTAACCACGCTTTGATCCAATTGGAAATTGTCTCCCTAGAATATCTTTCAAAGTTCATTACTCTATAAATCTCCAATAAAAAAATATAAAAGGAGTGATTTACGAAATATTCCCTCTTCTAATTCTCTAATGACAATTGAGGCATACAATTCAAT
>NZ_JAVFVN010000490.1:0-1885 GCF_030910085.1 Stenotrophomonas maltophilia group sp. RNC7
AAAATGGAAATATATTATTCTAATATTAGTGATTTAGATAACTATATTCCAAAAGTAGTATTAGTAAAAGATTTAACAGAATTTTTATTTGAATTATTGAATATTCCGATGATCAATCGAGTTAAAAATAAGCCTCGTTCCAATGATAAAACAGTAGAAAAATTCTCTATAAGAGATGTTATGCGATTTGTTTTTATGAGACAAGAGCATATAGGAACACCAAACTTTTTGGAAAACAATGATAAAGATGTGCGATATAAAAACTCTCCAACGTTCGAATTGTTATTTAATTTTTTAGATGCTGACATAGTAAAGATAAATGAACAGATTGCAAAAAAAATAAATGAAATTGAACGAAAAAAACGAGAACGTGGTGGATTATTACAATATCTTCAAGAAAGAGATGCCACATTGAGAGTAGAAGTAACAGAGAAGATTGAAGAAATTGAAAATATCGTAAATAAGGTAGTTGAGCAGAAAAAAGAATTATTAACTTCCAAAGAAAAACAAAAAGAAGTTAGTGATACATATGGAGAAATAAATGAACAGTTGATGACGTTAGAGGATGAAAAATCTCAATTAATTCAAAGAAAGAAAGAACTTTTATTTTCGAAAAGTAGTCATACGATTTTGTTAGAACGATATAAAAAAGAAAAAGAATCATATTGTGCAACACAAGAAGTATTATATAAATTAGAAATTTCAAATCATGAAAAAGTCTGTCCTCTGTGTAATTCTCACGTTCAATGCGATGGGGTAGAAGAAATTCATTCTCAAGATATTAGTGCTTTAATTAAAGAAGTTGAATCCAAAGAAAATACTGCAAATGAAATAATAAAACGTATTGATGAACAACTATCTACTGTTGAAAAGCAAGTAGTAGAATTTAATAAAAAAGTGAATTACTTTAAGGGTGTAAAAAGTAGCTATTCGCAAAATATCAATGTACCTCTTTTGGAAGAAATCGAAGCTCTAAATAAGGTGATATTGGAACATAGAAATCAGTTAAGCTTTTATAAAGAATTGGAAAGAGTATATAAGAAAATTGATGAAAAAGACAGAGATATTACTGAACTAGATAAAGACTTGGAAATTCTCGAAGGGAAAAAATCTAATATTGAAGTGGAAATTGAATATAAAGATAGAATCTTAAAGGATTTAAATCAAAAATATATTAATTTGCTTAAAAAATTCCATTATCATGTGGATGAGAGCACGGATTATATTGATTTTCTAACTTTTATGCCACATTATCAAGATGTAGAGGTCTTTAAACATGAGAGCGGGGGCCTATTATTATGTATACAATTAGCGTATATAGGAAGTATATTGGAAAATAAGCTTGTAAATAATGACAATAAACATCCCGGATTTCTTATGTTGGATAGTATCAGTAATAATTTAGGTACAAATAAAGATGCGAAGAAAGTTGACAATTTAGACCCCGAAAGTTATGAGGCGATATACAAACTGTTACTGTCATTAGCGAAAGATTTTCAGATTTTTGTTGTGGATAATACACCTCCTGAATTTATTAAACCAAAATTCACTTTTTATAGACATAATAAAGAAGGCTTGATTAATCCGAAACTTAATGAAAAAAGTGAAAACTAGTTTATAAATAATAGTAATAGTTTAAGATATGTAACGTTAGTATTTTATTAAAAATCAATATATTTCTTCAATATCCTAACAACACTAAGTTTTTATTTAATGTCAGACATTATATGGATAGTAAATTAAAAAGGATAGGAGAGCAGAATAAAATATGCTCTATCTATCTTAAGTTTATGATGTTTTAAACGACTTTATTGTAAATTAAGCAACTTAATTATCTCTGTACAATCACATGTTTTCGAGAAGATTTAGTTGATTATTCGAGGGA
>NZ_JAVFVN010000491.1:0-1291 GCF_030910085.1 Stenotrophomonas maltophilia group sp. RNC7
TAATTTCATTAATATATTTATTGATTCACACCTTATTTTTAGCTGTAAGACACTAATACATTTCCAACAAAAAACAAGCTCAGACTTCCCTTTATCATTAAAGGATGTCAAAGCTTGTTTTTTAATATTTCTATATTCAATTTGAGTCAATACAATTGAAGCATGATTTTATTTTTGAATTTTCCCTCTACTTTAGTTATACTAGACTATAAAGAGACACACCTCCTTTAGGCAGTCAATAATTATGCTAACAAAACACACAAAAAAGCCAATTCCATTAAATTGAAATTGGCTTTTTTGTGCAATTCATTTACTTTTAATTTTTCCTTTTTCACAACAACTGTTTAAGAGGAAAAATTATTTAGACTGAAAATTATTGTATCAATTAGTTTTTCGCTTTCAGTCTAAACAATTTATACTTTACATTAATTACCTTTTTATTTTCATAACTAGAACCTAAAAAATTAATAAAAAAGAAGCGATTTGTTTAAACCGCTTCTTTTTTCAATTCATAATTTCCCCAAAATAATAACATGAAATAAATTATTTACTTTTGATTTTTCTCTAGTCTAATTAATTTTTCCCTGGTCTAATTAATTTTTCCTTTTTCACAACAACAATTAAGCGATACGTACAATTGTCGGGATTAATTTAAGATGAAGTAAGTCGTCGAGTCCCTTCGCTTCATCTGCATTCCATATAGAAGTATATAATTCAACTCCTAATTTACTTAATTCTTTTGAGAATCTAAACAAGTGCATTTTTACATAGTCATTTGTTGCTGCATCTATATCATATGCCAATACAACTCTTTTAACTTTCTTCTGCTTTATTAATGGCAATATTAAATTGTATGTTTGTACTCCTGGTAATCCAAATACATTAGAACCAAATGTATCTATTTTTTGCTCTTTAAAAACAGAACTTTTTCTGTAATCATATAATAGTTGAGCTATTCTATCTGCTTTTAATAAGCCTTCAGTTATCCAAATAGTGTCTCCTAATTGATATTCCTCTCCCATAGTCCATTCGGCCATCTTTTGAAAAGGTACTGCTAAATGAATTGGCAGAGGATTTCCTACTCCTGTACCATTCTCTTTACCACTAGATGCTAGCCATAGATACTTTCTCCCTTTCTTTAATTTTATCGAACCTACTATTTCATCTTTCAATTTAAATACTTTTTCATTTTCATCAATTGCTCCTTCAAAAGCTACTTTACCGCAAAAAATAACCCTAACAATATTAGGTTGTTTAATTATTTCAGCTTTGAAGTCTTTATTCTTAGTAT
>NZ_JAVFVN010000515.1:0-337 GCF_030910085.1 Stenotrophomonas maltophilia group sp. RNC7
CGAACACTGTTCACCTGCTACTGCTACTGAACGTCACACCGGCATGTTCGCAATTGACCTGGGTACGCTTGCAAGCTGCCATACAACTCAAGAACGGGCCGACACAGGCCGAGAAGCCGCAGTCCAGCGCACCGAATCGGCGAACCGGAGCGACTGGGTGCATCAGCACACCGCAAAGCGCATTGCGCAGGTCGTCCTTAGCGCGACCAAAATAAACGCCCCGGACAGCGAACGCTGCAATTAACAGCGTGCAAGCCCGCGCCGCTGACCATATCAAAGGGGGAAAAGGGCGCAGCGCATTGACACTAGCCGCGTGCCTTAATTCTGGATGAAATTG
>NZ_JAVFVN010000543.1:0-835 GCF_030910085.1 Stenotrophomonas maltophilia group sp. RNC7
GGTACATACTATATTCCCCCTAAATTATTATTGTTTTCTTCTCAAACCTGTTATAGTTACTTTCAGCACTCCCCCTTTTTCTCTAAAACAATAAAAAAAGGACCTATTGTGCCGATTAATAAAGCTTAAAAGCTTGTTCATCGACCCAATAGGTCCTCGTTATTATAGTTTAGATAAAAATTATAAAAAATTCGTTATATTCGCATTATACTACTTTAAATTTGATATGAAAACCTCATTCAATAATAAATTTGAATTTTCAATTCATTCTTTGTCTCCAAGTCTTTGGTCTTGGGTTAGTTAAATAACCTAATCCATTCCCCACTAATACACCAAATTGCCCAAAACCATCTTTGGAGATATACCAACAAACTGAAGATAATAAACTATTTGATGCTTTATGATCATGTAAAGGTACTGGCGATTTATATACATTTTTTGTCCATCCCATAACTGCTTCAGTTCTACTCTTTACAACAGGCAATAATCGTTTACTATGATTTAGTATCCAACATCCAAATTCTTTTCCTGAGAATTCATCCTTCCCTTTATACCAGTATATTTCTTTATTCTGTAACCATACGAAGTAATCTGGAGCTTCCGGATATTGATGATGTATATAATCACTGCCAGTGATAGAAAAGGTCAGCTCATTATTAAACAAAGTGTCATTAATGATTAATTCCTGGTTATTAATATTAGTAAAGTATCTACAGCAATTTGCAGTCACTGGATCCATATAATTTACATCTTTAAAGAAAGGGCATGATTCTTCAAAGTGTAGACATTGCCTACACTCTTTGATTGATTTTTGTTGTTCTAATAATCTCATTCC
>NZ_JAVFVN010000554.1:0-358 GCF_030910085.1 Stenotrophomonas maltophilia group sp. RNC7
GCGCCAATCGGAACGCGGACGCTTTGGACTCCAGGTCCATCCGGTAGCGCTGGACGGGGGGAACGCTGGAGAACAACTGTTCGGGCGATCCGCCGGTTCCGCTGCGGATCAGGAACTCGAAGGAAGTAACCGTTCGACGCATGGGCTCGACAATCGGCTGCAAGGCAAACTGATACGCCTGCTCCGCCAGCAAGCCCTGCCCGGGCGCGGCCTCGCCCTCCGTCACGAATCGCCAGTTGCGCGCGCTTTCCCCTTCAACGATATGGCTTGTGCCGCGCGCAAGCGCATACCACGAGAGAATCTTGATGACCCGGTCGTCGCTGGCCGCCAACCTGGCTTTCCGCTTCATTTTCTCGAG
>NZ_JAVFVN010000599.1:0-349 GCF_030910085.1 Stenotrophomonas maltophilia group sp. RNC7
AATGTGTCGTCCAGCATCGTGTTGAGCACGTCGACGAAGGGCACTTCGGCGATGATGCCGCCGAAGGCGTCGGGCGCCATATTGGCGATCGCGCCCATCAGCATGCCGCCCGCCGAACCGCCATGGGCGACGATGCGGTCATGGCTGGTGAAGCCTTCGGCAACGAGGTGCCGTGCGGCGGCGATGAAATCGGTGAAGGTGTTCACCTTCTTGTCGCGCTTGCCGTTTTCATACCAGGCAAAACCCTTGTCCTTGCCGCCGCGGATATGGGCAATGGCATAGACGAAGCCGCGATCCACGAGCGACAGCCGCGAGGTGCTGAAGCTTGCCGGAATGGTGATGCCATAGG
>NZ_JAVFVN010000610.1:0-1412 GCF_030910085.1 Stenotrophomonas maltophilia group sp. RNC7
ATGCCGTCTTTGAGATTATAAAGTCTAATTACTTAGTAGAAAATGAAGTAAAAAGTATACAGCAGCTACAAAAAGGTTTGTCTTCAATTATTACAGAGGCGAAAGAGACAGGAAAATTAAACAGTCAATGGGATATACATATTATCACTTCTACTATTATGAGTACTTATTTTTATACATTAATGTCCCATTCACTATTACATGCTAATGAAATAAACGCGAAAAATACACTCAACCAACAATTAGATGTTGTTTGGGAAGGGATCAATCAAAAGTGATAGAGGGCTATATTACTAAGCCCTCTTCTTACGATGCGCCCTCCCTCCTTCTCTCCAAAAATGTAATGCTCTCAATCACAACTTCCGTTATATATATTCTCTTTCCTTGATTATCCTCGTAATTCCTCGTATGAATACGTCCAGTAATTCCAACAAGTGAACCTTTCGTACAATATTCAGTTACATTCTCAGCTGACCTTCTCCATACGACGCAATTAATAAAATCTACTTGCTGCTCACCTAAGCTATTTCGAAAACCTCTATTCACCGCAACACATACTCGTGCATACGCGACGCCTTGCTTTGTGTAGTATAATTCTGGCTCCTTTGTCAATCTACCGATTAATACAACTCGATTCATCATAAGTTATACCACCTCTCATATTTTTCTTCATTGTAAAGAAAAATATATGAAGGGTAAAAAGCTTAAAATAATATACTTTATAATAAAAAATATATTTTTATACCTTATAAAAACTAAAAAGAAACCTTACATACTTTAAACATGTAAGGTTTCAAAAAATTATACTTCACTGCATGAAATGTAATATCCTCCGCGGGCCATCTTTACTTCCGCACGATATAATACTTCTTCTAAGTAGAAAGTTATCGGTTTTACTTTACTCTCAAATTTCAGTTGTTCATTACATTCAGCTGCATAACTTTCAATAGCTGAAGTAATAACTTCTCCCGATGGATACGTTAAAGCATCATCTAGTTCTATGAAAAAACTTTTAGAAAATAGTTTTTTCATAATCCCTTTCTTCTCTTTCATCATATTCCATCCCCTTCAATTTAAGGTTACCAACATCCATATTATACCACATCATCAATATATCTTTGAAAATAAAAAATCCTGCATTTTTCACGCAGGATTTTTTTATTAGTCATTTTTCGTAAAGTAAGAAACGAAACGAAGAATTTCTAAGTATAACCATACTAATGTAAGCATTAGTCCCATTGCAGTGTACCACTCCATATATTTCGGAGCTTGACTACGTACACCATTTTCGATTAAATCGAAATCTAGTAATAAGTTTAATGCAGCAACTACGATAACAACTGCACTAATAATAATACCGATCGTACCACCTTGGTGAATGTACGGAACAGTTACACCAAACATGTTTAGTA
>NZ_JAVFVN010000615.1:0-615 GCF_030910085.1 Stenotrophomonas maltophilia group sp. RNC7
GGCCGATGTTGCAGACGATCGCCTGGTCCTTCATGGCGTTCATGTGCTCACGCGTGATGACGTGGAAGTTGCCGGTGGCGGTGACGAAGATGTCGCCGTGGGCGGCGGCTTCTTCCATGGTCACGACCTTGAAGCCTTCCATGGCGGCCTGCAGGGCGCAGATCGGGTCGATTTCGGTGACCCACACCTGGGCGCGCAGGGCGACCAGCGCCTGGGCGCAGCCCTTGCCCACGTCGCCATAGCCAGCGACAACGGCGATCTTGCCGGCGACCATCACGTCGGTGGCGCGCTTGATGCCGTCGACGAGCGATTCGCGGCAGCCGTACAGGTTGTCGAACTTGGACTTGGTGACCGAGTCGTTGACGTTGATGGCGGCGAAGGCCAGCTCGCCCTTCTGCGACATCTGGTACAGGCGGTGCACGCCGGTGGTGGTTTCCTCGGTCACGCCCTTGATCAGGGCAAGGCGCGTCGAGTACCACTTCGGATCACGCTCGAGCGTTTTCTTGATGGCGGCGTACAGCACGCGCTCTTCCTCGCTGCCGGGGTTGGCCAGCACCGAGATGTCCTTCTCGGCCTTGGTGCCCAGGTGCAGCATCAGCGTGGCGTCGCCGCCCT
>NZ_JAVFVN010000619.1:0-712 GCF_030910085.1 Stenotrophomonas maltophilia group sp. RNC7
CAAGCGAATCAGTAAGTTCTTTGTTTACAAGACCATTTTTGTGACCTGGTACATGTGGGATTAGTAAGTTTTTTTTACTATGACAAATAATTTTTGCTATTTGAGGATCAAGCTCAGGATGCTTAGGCTCTAATAACTTTAAAATGTCCTTTTCATTTATTTTTCTTGTTTTTCCATTTTCGGTTACACCATTTTTTATCTTATCAACACTTAGTAATTTTGTTATTTCTATACTTTGTCCCTGATAACGAATAATTGTAGATTCATCAATTTTAAATTCATTTTTATCCTTAATAGGGTTGGATTTATTTTTATCATTTGACTTAGTAGTTGGGGCAGCATTTTTCTTGTTAGATTGTGTTTGTTTTACTGTATTTAATATAACGGTTTGAGTATTTGATAGTTTGTCATTATCCCCACTTTTTATTGATTGATTTGTATTTTCTTCGATTGTATTAGCATTAGATGATTCCGTTGCTACTTTGTTAACTTCTTTCGATTCAGATTGATTCCCTTCAGTATTATTGTTAATCTCGTTTAAATAATCTAATAAATCCATTTGATTTTCCTCCTTATTTAATGATTTCGCCAAATGTCATATTTTGTTCAATTAGCCATTCTTGCGGAAATGCTTGTTCCTGTAGTTTACTCAGTAATTTATCGAGTGAATAACTACTCACATTTCGTTCATTGTAAAAATGGTTAGTAAAAA
>NZ_JAVFVN010000622.1:0-753 GCF_030910085.1 Stenotrophomonas maltophilia group sp. RNC7
CCGCCACCGCCGCCGCCGCCCATAGTGTTCACATTGGCGACCGCCGTCTGTCCGGCACCGCCTGCGCCGCCCACGACCGCATTATCAAGGGAGGTTGCTGTGGTGGATACCAGTCCTGCAAGGCCGGTCGCGCCAGCGGCACCATAAACCTGACCGATGCCGGTGCTGCTGCTGCCCGCACCCGCAGCGCCACCTGCCGCACCATTTCCGGTGGTGAGATCGACCGCACCGCCTCCACCGTTGCCTCCGCTGCTGGCCTGGGTGGCGACATCACCATTCTTGCCTGTCGCTTGGTCCAGAGTGCCGTCCGTGCCACCCGCGCCCGATGCAACATTCAGAAATATGGTGCCGTGACCGCCATCAGCTCGAGCCGCAACCACGTTGAGGGAGAGCGCACCGGCGAGCGCGATGACGGAAACGCTACTCCGCAATACCTGCATTTGCGCGATCTGCACTGCAAAAGAGACACCAGTGCCAAGCATCGAGCGCGCACGAAATTGTTCTTGGACGAAAGGCATGGATGTTCCTCTTAATGCGGGGCTGCTACCGCCAGCCTAATGTTAAAAGAAGGGAGAATCCTTGCCTCGAATTGATCCGAAATCTCTTAATAAGTCACCCGTCACAGAGAGGAACGCACGGGCATTTTGTCCCATTTCTATTAGCATTATGTTTCATTTGAGACTGCTGAGAAGCGCGTCAATGGTGACGGACCTTATCCAAAATGGAAGCAACACTCGCCGCTAACGAGTGCAC
>NZ_JAVFVN010000630.1:0-722 GCF_030910085.1 Stenotrophomonas maltophilia group sp. RNC7
GCGTGACCGCTGCAATCGGTTCGGCCAACCTGACGCGCAACGCCTTGCATCGGAACCTTGAAACCGGAGTGGTCGTAGGTGTGAATCGCCCCGGGTATCGCGGAGGCTCTTACTCTTGAGAGAATGCGAGCCATGAGCAAGAACAACGCGAACAAGTTTTCCCCGGAAGTGCGCGAGCGCGCCGTGCGTCTGGTGCAGGAGTCCCGCAGCGAGTATCCGTCGCTGTGGGTGGCGGTCGAGTCCATCGCGCCCAAGATCGGCTGCTCTTCGCAGACGCTGCTGACCTGGGTCAAGCGCCACGAGGTTGACAGTGGTCAGCGCGAAGGCGTCACCACCAGCGAACGCGAACGGATCAAGGCCTTGGAGCGGGAGAACCGCGAGCTTCGCCGTGCCAACGACATCCTGCGTACAGCCAGCGCTTTTTTCGCGCAGGCGGAGCTCGACCGCAAACTGAAGTCGTAAACACCTACATTGACCGGCATCGCGAGGTCTACGGGGTCGAGCCGATCTGCAAGGTGTTGCGGGTTGCCTCGTCGGCCTATCGGCGCCATGCCGCGCGGCTGCGCGATCCGTCGCGGCGCAGCGAGCGCGCCCGCCGCGACGAGCGGCTCATGCCGCACGTCCAGCGGGTCTGGCAGGAGAACCATCGCGTCTACGGCGCCGACAAGGTGTGGCGACAACTGAACCGAGAGGGCGTGGCGGTGGCCCGCTGCACAGTCGAA
>NZ_JAVFVN010000651.1:0-616 GCF_030910085.1 Stenotrophomonas maltophilia group sp. RNC7
CCTGAATATAGATGGATCGGTCCTCATTCTCGAGCAGCGGGGTGAATTTGTTGTCGGCGATGGTGCTGGCAGCTACGGAACGGTCAATGTCCTTGCGGGCGGTAAGCTAGGTGATGGCAGCCCTCATTTTAACGGCAACAACATCAACACGCTCTCCAGAGGTAAACTGACAGTTGGGCGTGACGGCGGTAACGGCACTATAAATATTGACGGTACTTCTGCGACCAGCCGTGCAGACGCGGCACTTGCGCTGTTTTCAAAAGGGCTCGTGATCGGCAATGGGCAGGGTAGCACCGGGGCTGTAAATATGCTGTCCACAGGCAAGGTGCATAGCTATATCAACTATGATATCGGACAAAGCTATCCGAGCTATGGCACGCGTGCTGACCTCGATACGCGCGTTGGGGTCGATGGTGGGGTGGGTTCCATAACTGTTTCCGGCGCGGGCGCCGTCTGGTACCAGTCAGGCATACTCGACAGTTATCTCGGGTCGGGTTCGGAAACCGTGACGAGCGACGCAGCAACTTTACGAATTGGCGAAAGCGGGACCGGACAACTGACCATTGCCGAAGATGGCGTCGTGCGCATCGGCACGGCCACGTTCAACTCTGAATAC
>NZ_JAVFVN010000680.1:0-591 GCF_030910085.1 Stenotrophomonas maltophilia group sp. RNC7
AAAAGATTATTCAGAAGCAGTAATTAAGAAAAGAAATCAATTAGATTTGTTTGGATTTAAGTCTAGTAAAGAAGATGCACAACTTATAGCAACTGTAATTAATGCTTTAGCGAATGAGGCCAACATGACTACAAGTCGTGCAAATTCAATCCTAGAAGACACAATAAAGTTACTCCCACTAATTAGTACTATTTAAGAAAAGTAATTCCATTACCAGGTGGATGTTGATTTTCATATTCTTCTTTAATAAGTGGGTAGACTTCAAGGTATTTTTTAATCATGTCAGAGGCATAGCCTTTGGCGCCAGAGTTATTGATATATTCTGGCATATTAGAATCTACAAATGCTTTAGCTGTGAGTAAGGCAATGTCATGACATATAAGTTTCTTATCCATATGTTTTTTCTCCTTTCCGGTGTACTTGGCTTGACGGAGCCTGTACTTACATTATAGGAGAGTATCAGAAAAAAGAAAACAAAAATGGGGCATTACAAATGAAAAAAGATTTACAGATTTTTAATAAAGAAAAATTTGGACAAGTAAGGATGGTAGTAATTAAAAGAAAACCATATGCGGTGGGAATCGATGTTGC
>NZ_JAVFVN010000684.1:0-621 GCF_030910085.1 Stenotrophomonas maltophilia group sp. RNC7
GGCCAACGCGCGCTGGGGCAGCCTGTACGACGCGCTCTACGGCACCGACGCGATTCCCGCCACGCCGGGCGACAACGGCGCCGGCTACAACCCCGAGCGCGGCCGCGCGGTCATCGCCCGCGCTCGCCAGTTCCTCGACACCGCCGCGCCATTGGCACAAGGCTCGCACGCGGAGGCCCGCGGCTACTCGGTCGAGAACGGCCAGTTGAAGATTGCGCTGTCGAACGGCGCCACCACGCTCAAGACGCCGAGCCAGTTCACGGGCTACCAGGGCGACGCCGGCGCGCCCACGGCCATCCTGCTCAAGAACCACGGCCTGCATTTCGAAATCCTGATCGATCGCGCCCACAGCATCGGCGCCACCGACGCCGCCGGCGTCAAGGATGTGTTGGTTGAGGCCGCGCTGACCACCATCATGGACTGCGAGGACTCGGTCGCCGCGGTCGACGCCGAAGACAAGGTCCACATCTATCGCAACTGGCTGGGCCTGATGAAGGGCGACCTGACCGAGGAGGTCACCAAAGGCGGCAAGACCTTCACCCGCAAGCTCAACGCCGATCGCCAATACACGCGTCCGGACGGCTCGGCGCTGACGCTGCATGGCCGCTCGCTGATGTTCGT
>NZ_JAVFVN010000689.1:0-469 GCF_030910085.1 Stenotrophomonas maltophilia group sp. RNC7
TTAACACTGGTGTGAAATCTAATGTTTTAGCCCAATCTGCTGTGGCCTTGGTAATTTTATCAATAGTGCCTAGAATAATATTTAGTAGATCAAATACGCCTTGAATAATCCTTGTGCCGACTTGGTTTTCGTTCCAAGCATTCTTAAAAGCTGTCGCAAGATTACCTACTACATTCAATATGTTTTGGACTATTCTTAGTACAGTCTCTATCATCACCTGTCCTGTACCATTCGTCCAAACCTGTCTCCAACTGTTTCCTATTGCTCCTATAAGTCCTTTTATGCTCTCTAGTGTTGATTTAACAGTCTCAATAACATTAAGACCTTCAACATCCCATGCCAATTTAAATGGTTTGAATAAATCTGCCATCATCTCTTTAAATCTTTCAATCCCTGTCATATCTATAGTGGACATATCTGGCATTGTCATTTCAAATCCGTCTTTTCCATCTTCATCATCTTTACTAAG
>NZ_JAVFVN010000692.1:0-859 GCF_030910085.1 Stenotrophomonas maltophilia group sp. RNC7
ACAGAAAGAGATTTGTTAGATGAAGGTTTAACATTAACTTCTTGGGATCCTTTAGGTTGTTTTAACAGTTATATCTATAGTCCAATAGAAGGTATAGATATATGTAGATCGCTCCCTTTATATAAGCAAACAGCAGCGCAACCGCTTACGCCAAATAATGAAACTTTTAACACCGCTAATCTCCTTAAAGCTCTATGGGTATTGAATAAGCACTATAAAATTGGACGAAATCCTGATAAGGGATCCTTCTATACAAAAAAAGCAGATATTTTAATAACACTTAGTTTAGAAGAAAAAGTGAGACTCGAAGGTTTTCAATATCCCAATTATGAAGAAGATGCTGATCTTACACAACAAGAAATAGAGGAATTAAGGGAGAAAGGACCTTTACTACCTTTATACAAAACCACAAATATGCTGTACGGAGAATATAGCTATCACGGGTTAGTATCAGATGACTTTGCTAAAAAAGAACTCTTAAAAAGATTCACAAAAGCAATCCCATGGAAAAAGCCTAACCATAATAACAAATCTTGGGAAACAGAAATTGATTGGGCAAAAGAACTGTTACATAATTTTGATATAGATTATCAAACAAAAGAAAATATAGTAGACAAAAAGTTCACAGATTCTATGTATTAAGTATACGCTACAACAAAAAACTTCAGATATAAACCCTATTATATCTGAAGTTTTTTACATTCCACTCTTAAAATAAATAAGTTCAATCACATTTATACTTTAGAACTAATCCATTTTCATATCATAGTCAATATCATACTCTTTAATTAAGCTAAAATTAAGGTTTTTTTGTCATTTTTCTTCTCTCCCTATATCGTTACTTATTTTTAATGTACTT
>NZ_JAVFVN010000004.1:0-305 GCF_030910085.1 Stenotrophomonas maltophilia group sp. RNC7
GGAATTAAAAAAGGAGGGCTAATTTATGTTTGGACCAGGATCTGGCTTTACTAGTTTTGTAGTATCATTTAATTTTGCTTTAATAGGTTTAGGTATTTACAGTATGGTATTGTTTATTAGGCTAGCACATAGAGGAATAAAAGCATTGGATATTTATATTGATCGCAATAAAAAAGACAATCAATAACATTGTCGAAACTTGCGATATTTCGTTGTAGGAATTAAGTCCCTTTTGGCGAATTAAGATAGGTAAAAGGGGGTATAATAATGAAAATTACATTAGACCAAACAACTAACGCTATAAC
>NZ_JAVFVN010000055.1:0-278 GCF_030910085.1 Stenotrophomonas maltophilia group sp. RNC7
TTGAAGTTGGTCTGGCGGGCAACGCGGTCGATTTCCGAGGTCAGCTGCTTGACTTCGGCATCCAGTGCCTCGCGGTCGCTGCTGGAATTGGTAGCGTTGGCCGACTGCACCGACAGCTCGCGGATGCGCTGCAGGTTATTGCCGATTTCAACCATCGCGCCTTCGGCGGTCTGGGCCAGCGAGATGCCGTCGTTGGCGTTGCGCACGGCAACGTCCAGACCGCGGATCTGGGTGCTGAAACGCTCGGAGATCGCCAGGCCGGCGGCGTCGTCCTTGGC
>NZ_JAVFVN010000065.1:0-514 GCF_030910085.1 Stenotrophomonas maltophilia group sp. RNC7
CAGCACGCAGATCCGCGGCCTGGACGTTGCCGTGCGCAACGCCAACGACGGCATCTCGCTGGCCCAGACCGCCGAAGGCGCGATGGTTGAAATCGGTAATAACCTGCAGCGCATCCGCGAGCTGTCGGTGCAGTCGGCCAACGCTACCAATTCCAGCAGCGACCGCGAGGCACTGGATGCCGAAGTCAAGCAGCTGACCTCGGAAATCGACCGCGTTGCCCGCCAGACCAACTTCAACGGCACCAGCCTGCTGGACGGCACGTTCTCCGGCGCCCTGTTCCAGGTTGGCGCGGATGCAGGCCAGACCATTGGCATCAACTCGATCGTCAATGCCCGCACCAGCTCGCTGGGTTCGGGCCTGTTCGCCGCAACGCAGACGAGCACTGCCGCAGTGGTGGCTGATGCTGCGGAGTCGGACGGCAAGATCACCGGCATGGAGATCAATGGCGTCGCCATCGCTGATGTGAGCTTCAAGGCCGGCGCAACAGCCAGCGACATCAACAACGGCATCGTC
>NZ_JAVFVN010000164.1:0-28582 GCF_030910085.1 Stenotrophomonas maltophilia group sp. RNC7
CGACTCGGCCAACTCCACGGCTTGGTGCTTGAACTCATCGGTGTAGCTACGACGGGTGATACGGGACATAAGGGACCTCCAAGTGCGATCAAAGTATCGCTTCTTGGCGTCCGCTGACGGGGGGCCAGATCACACGCCCCCTCAACCGGACCCACCCCGCCTTCGACAGATTCTTGCGAGCTGTCGGAATGGCATGGGATCGGATCCGTTTTCCACAGGAAAACGGATCCGAACCCAGATTGATTTCGATATCTGACAGAGATTCATCCACGCATGGCGTGGATCTACCCGATCGCGGAAAACTGTCAGAGGTGGGGCGGTATCGGAGGGCGGGGTGTCAGCCGCATGGATGCGGCTGCCAAGCCTACAGGGACGTACTTGCGGCGTCCCCGCACTCCGACACCGCCCCGCCAGCCCACGGAATGCCAGCTTTTGCTGTTGCCTTGGCTTGAAGCCTCTGCGGGTGCAGGGCGCAGCCCTGCCGAGCAACCCTCAATGCAGCAGGGCCGCCACCGCGTCGCGGAACCCCGCCTGGGCCTGCCCGGACTCGGGCGCGTGATGCAGTTGCCGCACCGCGCGCCCCAGCCGTGCCGCGCCGACGAAGCCACAACTGGCCTGCAACCGGTGCAGCTGGCTGCGCAACTGGCGCTCGTCGTGCTGGTCGACCGCCTGCTCGACCGCGTCGCGCACGCCCGGCAACTCGGCCAGGAACAGTTCGCGCAGTGCGATCAGGTGGTTGCGCTGGCCATTGAGCGCTGCCAGGGCTGCGGTCTCGTCCCAGTCCTGTACGGCCAGTTCGACCGCGGCCGGGGCCTGTGCCACGAAGATCCCCGCCGGGCTGTTGACCAGCGCTCGGCGCACGGCCTTCAGCAGCTGGTCGCGGCCCAGTGGCTTGACCAGGGTGTCGCTGAAACCAGCTTCGCGCAGGCGGGCGTGAATGGAGGCATCGCCGTCGGCGGTATGTGCCAGTGCCGGCGTGTCGGGATGTGAACGGCGCAACTCACGCAACAGCTGCGCGCCATTGCCGTCCGGCAGGTTGACGTCGATCAGCCACAGGTCATGCGAGCCGGGCTCGGCACTGGCCAGGGCACTGGCCAGCGAATCTGCGGTATCCACATCCGCCGGTAACGTTTCCAACGCCGCCTTGAAAAAACCGCGGCTGATGATGTCGTCCTCGACAAGCAGGAAGCGGGGCCGTGTGGCCCGCGGGGTCATCTGCATCAGGGCTGCCTCCATGTCAGCTGTCCCAATCATCAAGCACGGCGGCCACGGGCGCAAGCGGGTCCGGGCCCCATCGGTCAGGATCTGCGACAATACGCCCCCATTTTTGCCCGCAGCCTGTTGCCACGTGGCCCGATCCCGCTCCCGCACCGACCGTACCCCGTTCCAGACCGAGATCCTCGACCTCAGCCATGATGGTCGCGGTGTCGCCCGCCGTGAAGGCGAGGGCGGCAAGGTCACCTTCGTCAGCGGCGCCCTGCCCGGTGAGGTGGTGATGGCTGAACAGACGGCCCGCAGCCGCCATTTCGACGAGGCGCGCACGCTGGAGGTGCTGCAGGCCTCGCCGCAGCGGGTGACCCCCAAGTGCCCCCATTTCGGCACCTGTGCCGGCTGCGTACTGCAGCACCTGGACGAGGCCCAGCAGATCGTCGCCAAGCAGCGCGTGCTGATGGACAACCTGGAGCGGATCGGCCATGTGAAGCCGGGCACCGTGCTGCCGCCGCTGGTCGGCGAGAGCTGGGGTTACCGCCGCAAGGGCCGCTTCTCGGTGCGCCGGGTCGAGAAGAAGGACAAGACCCTGGTCGGCTTCCGTGAACAGGATCCGCGTTTCGTCGCCGACCTCAGCCAATGCCTGACGGTGATTCCGGAAATCGGCACCAAGGTCGAGGCGCTGTCCACCTTCATTGAAACGCTCGATGGCAAGCGCGACATCCCGCAGATCGAGTTCATCGCCGGTGACCAGGCGGTGGTGCTGACCGTGCGCCACCTGCAACCGCTCAGCGATGCGGACCGCGCGGCCTGGGCTGCCTTCGGCCAGCAGCATGGGTTCGTGATCTACCTGCAGTCCGGCGGCGTGGACACCGTGCAGCCGCTGGACGGGCAGGGCGTGCCGCTGTCGTTCCGGCTGGCGCCGTGGGATGTCGAGCTGGCGTTCCGCCCGTTGGATTTCATCCAGGTCAACGCCAAGCTCAACGAGAAGATGATCGCCCACGCCCTGGACCTGCTGCAGCCGGGTAAGGACGAGCGCGTGCTGGACCTGTTCTGCGGCCTGGGCAACTTCACCCTGCCGCTGGCCCGCCGTGTGCGTGAAGTGGTGGGTGTGGAAGGCGATGCCGGCCTCGTCGCGCGTGCACGTGAGAACGCGGAGCGCAACGGCCTGGCCAACGCGCAGTTCTTCAGCGCCGACCTGACCCAGGACCAGCGCAGCACGGCGTGGATGCGCCAGGGCTTCGACAAGCTGCTGCTGGATCCGCCGCGCTCGGGCGCGATCGAAGTGCTGCAGCAGCTGCCGCTGAAGCAGTTCAAGCGCATCGTCTACGTCAGCTGCCACCCGGGCTCGCTGGCGCGCGATGCCGGCTATCTGGTCAACGAACAGGGCTTTACCCTGGTCAGCGCCGGTGCCATGGACATGTTCCCGCACACCGCGCACGTGGAAAGCATCGCGGTATTCGAAAAGCGCTGAGCAGCTGTCATCACCCGTGGCGCATAATTGCGCCATGGGCATCGAAATCGAACGCAAATTCCTGGTCAGCAGCGATGGCTGGCGCACCGCCGCGCATCGGGTGATCCCGATGGCGCAGGGCTACATCAACGACATGGGCGCGCTCGACCGCGGCACCCAGAACGCCTCGGTGCGCGTGCGCATCGAAGGCGACCACGCCGCGCTGAACCTGAAGTCGCGCACCCTCGGCCACACCCGGCAGGAGTTCGACTACCCGATCCCCGTGGAGGACGCGCGCGCACTGCTGGCGTTGTGTGTCGGCGGCCTGATCGACAAGCGCCGCCATCTGGTCGAACACGCCGGCCTGACCTGGGAAGTGGACGAGTTCCTCGGTGACAACGCCGGCCTGGTGGTGGCCGAAGTCGAGCTGGAAAGCGCGGACCAGGCCATCGACCTGCCGGACTGGGTCGGCGCCGAAGTGACCGATGACGCCCGCTACTACAACGTTGCCCTGGCCAGCCGCCCGTATTCAGAGTGGTGAACCCCCAAAAAGGGGACGGAGGGGATTAAGTCGTCTTTACCCCGCCTGTGCGGAAAGCGACTTAATCCCCTCCGTCCCCTTTTATCGAGGAAGGCGGTCCCCATGTCGTGGGGATGAGAATCGACATCTACTCCGACGTGGTCTGCCCCTGGTGCTGGATTGGCAAGCATCGTTTCCAGCAGGGCGTGCAGTTGCTGGGCGCCAATGCGCCTGACCTCGATATCCACTGGCAGCCGTTCCAGCTGGACCCGGATGCGGACGACACCCCGGTGCCGCTGCGCGAGGCCTATGCGCGCAAGTTCGGGGGCGTCGAGCGCACCGAGCAGATCCTCGGCCAGACCCAGACCACCGCGCGCGCGGAGGGGCTGCCGATGGATTTCAACCAGGGCCAGGTGCGGGTGACCACACTGCCGGCGCATCGGGTGTTGTGGCTGGCCGGCCAGCATGGCGTGCAGGATGCGGTGGGTGAAACGCTGTTCCGCGCCCACTTCGAGCATGGCCAGAACCTGGCCGATACCGCAGTGCTGGTGAAGGCCGGCGTGGCGGGCGGCCTGGACGGTGGTGAAATCGCGCAGATGCTGGCCTCCGACCGGGGGCTGGCCGAGGTCGAAGCCAAGCTGGCGCAGGCCCATGCACTGGGCATTTCTTCGGTGCCGACCTTCGTCATCGATGGGAAGTGGGCGATTTCCGGGGCCCAGCCGCCAGAAGCGTTCGCCCAGGCCCTGCAGCAGATCGCGGCCGAACAGGGCGCCCCGGCCACCCCGGCTGACGGCGACGAGGCCTGCGGCCCGGACGGCTGCAAGGTCTGACCGGCTCCTCAAAAGGGGACGGAGGGGATTAAGACGTATCCAGCCCCTTGGGGCCGATTGCGCCTTAATCCCCTCCGTCCCCTTTTTCTGACCACTGCGCCTGTCGGCCGGTTCTGCGACAATGCGGCACTGCGCCATGCGGGCGCGCGTTGTGGAGATCGACCATGCTGCTGATCGGCGTTGCCGGCACCGAACTGACCGCCCAGGAACGTGACTGGCTGCAGCACGACGCCGTGGCCGGAGTGGTGCTGTTCAAGCGCAACTTCGCCTCGCGCCAGCAGGTGACCGATCTGAGCGCGGCCATCCGTGCCGCTGCCCCGCGCCCGCAGCTGATCTGCGTGGACCAGGAGGGCGGCCGCGTACAGCGCTTCCGCGAGGGCTACAGCGATCTTCCGCCGCTGCAGGACATTGGTGCCCTGTACGCCACCGACCCGCAGCAGGCCCTGGCGCTGGCCGAGCAGCACGCCTGGCTGATGGCCAGTGAAGTCCGCGCCAGCGGCCTGGATCTCAGCTTCGCCCCGGTGGTTGACCTTGGCCGCGGCAACCGCGCCATCGGCAACCGCGCCTTCAGTGAAGACCCGCAGGTCGTGGCCGCGTTCACCGCAGCCTATGTGCGCGGCATGCACGCGGTCGGCATGGCCGCCACGCTCAAGCATTTCCCTGGCCACGGCACCGTGCTGGAAGACACCCACGTGGATACCGCGATCGATCCACGCGCGCTGGACGAACTGCGCGCGCAGGACCTGGTGCCGTTCCAGGCCGGCATCGCCGCCGGTGCCGATGCGGTGATGATGGCGCACGTGATCTATCCGCAGGTGGCACCGGAGCCCGCCGGCTATTCCCCACGCTGGATCCAGGACATCCTGCGCGGCGAACTCGGCTTCCGCGGCGTGGTGTTCTCCGATGACATCGGCATGGCCGCCTCGCACAGCGCCGGCGGCGTGCCGGCACGCGTGCACGCGCACCTGGACGCCGGCTGCGACGTGGTGCTGGTCTGCCATCCGGAACTGGTCGATGAAGCCCTGCATGCGGTGCAGGGACGCTCCCTCAATACTGCTGCGCTGCTGGGCCTGCTCGGCCGCGGCGCACTCGGCTGGGACGGCCTGCTGGCCGATGCCCGCCATGGCGACACCCAATCCCGTCTGCTTGAAACCCTTGGAAGAACCGTCTGATGCCCAACCTCACCATTTCCCAGGCCCTGGCCCAGGCTGACCTGCTGGTCGACCGCCCCACCATCGACAAGGCCATCGCTGCTATCGCCGACGCCATCGCGCGCGATTACAAGGGCGAGGTGCCGTTGTTCCTGTCGATCATGCATGGTGCGCTGCCGTTCGCCGGCCAGCTGGCGCTGGAACTGGGCGCGCGCGGCCAGGACGTGCAGTTCGATTACCTGCACGCCACCCGCTACCGCGGCGAAACCACCGGCGGTGACCTGGTCTGGAAGCACAAGCCGGCCACCTCGCTGTTCGGCCGCCGCGTGCTGCTGGTCGACGACATCCTCGACGAGGGCTACACCCTGCAGGGCGTTCGCACCTGGTGCCTGGAGCAGGGCGCGACCGATGTGCGCATCGCTGCGATGACCGTGAAGAAGCACGACCGTGCGCTGCCTGACGTGACCGCCGATTACGCGGGCATCGAGCTGCCGGACCGCTACGTGTTCGGCTTCGGCATGGACGTCAACGAGACCCTGCGCTGCGTGCCGGCCATCTACGCAATGAAGGAATAACGGCGCGGCCGCCCGCGGCGCGTCTTTTCCATCGCCGGCATCCTCGGGTGCCGGCGTTCGTCTTTTCATGGAGTGCTTCGAATGCAACAGATCGCCCTGGCCGTGATCGGCGGTACCGGTGTCTACAACCTGGCCAAGCTTGACGACGTGCAGACCCACGAGGTCGACACCCGCTTCGGCCGCCCATCGGGCCCGGTGCGCGTGGGCACGCTGCTCGGCCATCGCGTGGCGTTCCTGGCGCGGCATGGGGAGGGGCATTCGCTGCCGCCGCACAAGATCAACTACCGCGCCAACCTGGCTGCGCTGCAGCAGCTGGGCGCGCAGCGGGTGCTGGCATTGAACACGGTGGGTGGCATCACCGAGAACTTCGGTCCGCGCGTGCTCGCCTGCCCGGACCAGATCATCGACTACACCTGGGGCCGCATCAGCACGATCTGTGAAGAAGAAGGCTCCGACGTGGTCCACGTCGATTTCGGCCATCCGTACACGCCGATGCTGCGCAGCAAGATCCTGGCGGCAGCCAAAGTGACCGGTGTCACGGTCCATGACGGTGGCTGCTATGGCGCAACGCAGGGCCCGCGCCTGGAAACGATCGCCGAAATCGCCCGCATGCGCCGCGACGGTTGCGATCTGGTGGGCATGACCGGCATGCCGGAAGCCGCACTGGCGCGGGAGCTGGGGCTGGATTATGCCTGCCTGGCGATCATCGCCAACTGGGCCGCCGGCTGCGGTGATGGCGAGGAGATTACGATGGCCGAAGTGCTGGCCAATGTGCAGGCGGCCAGCAACGGACTTCCGGAACTGGTGGGCGAATTGGCGCGGGGGTGATTGTCTTCCCCGAGCAAGCTTTGCATACTCAGCTTGTGCGCGGGTTCAGCGTACACCACCCATTCATTGCATAAGGTCTCGCATCACCATGCCGAACGGTACCGTCAAGTGGTTCAACGACGCCAAGGGATTTGGCTTCATCTCGCCGGAGGATGGCAGCGCCGACGTGTTCGCGCACTTCTCCGCCATCAACTCCAAGGGCTTCCGCAGCCTGCAGGAAGGCCAGCGTGTCACCTATGACGTGACCCAGGGCCCGAAGGGCGCCCAGGCTTCGAACATCACGCCGGCCGAGTGATCCACTCGACAGTGCGTTGAAAACCCCGCTCCGGCGGGGTTTTTTTTTTTGCGCTGCGACAAGAATTGCGCTGCCGTGGGCGGAGGCCCCGCTGGGCATCCGGATTTGCGCTCGGGCACAATGCGCCCATGAAGGAACGACTGCGCATCGCCGTGATCGGCTACGGCACCGCTGGACAGGCATTGTCCATCCTGCTCTCCCGTGATGGCCACGAGGTGGAGATCTTCGAACGTGTGCCCACGCCGGGACCGGTTGGCGCCGGTTTCCTGCTGCAGCCCAGCGGCCTGCAGGTGCTGTGGCAGATGGGCCTGCTTGACGCCGTGCGCGCGCATGCCGCGCCGGTGCATCGCCTGTACGGCGATACGCCGTGCGAACGCGCAGTGATGGACATGCGCTACGCCGGCCTGGACGCGCGCCTGCACGGCCTTGGCATGCAGCGCGGCGCCCTGTTCTCGTTGCTGGATGATGCGCGTGCAGGTGCGGGCCAGCTGCATGCCGGCGTCAGCATTGCCGCAGTGGATGCCGAGCACGGCCGCCTGCGTGACAGCGAAGGGCGCCTGCACGGTGCGTTCGACCTGGTGGTGGCCGCCGATGGTGCGGCCTCGACGCTGCGCGGCACGATCAAAGACGGTAACGGACTGGATCGCGTGTATCCGTGGGGTGCGCTGTGGTGCCTGTTGCCGGCCGAAGACTGGCCACACCTGCAGGAGCTGCGGCAGCGCTACGTGGCCGCGCGCAAGATGATCGGGCTGTTGCCGGTCGGTACGCGGCCCGGTGATGACACGCCGCGCCTGAGCTTTTTCTGGAGCCTGCCACGCGCCGATTTCGAACGTTGGCAGGCCGACGGCATGACGCCCTGGCTGGACGAACTGCATGCGCTGTGGCCGCAGGCCAGTGCACGCTTCGCGCATCTGCGTGATGCCGGCCAGCTGGCACGGGCCGTCTACCGCGACGCGGTGATGACGCGCTGGCATCACGGCCGCATGGTGCTGGCCGGCGATGCCGCGCATGCGATGAGCCCACAGCTGGGCCAGGGCGTGAACATGGCGCTGCTCGATGCGCTGGCGCTGCGCGATGCCTTGCGCGCGCATGGTGGCGGTGCCGCGGCATTGCAGGCCTACCAGGCGCAGCGCAGGGCACACGTTGCGGTCTACCAGCGCTGGAGCCGTTGGCTGACGCCGCTGTTCCAGTCCGATCGCGATGCCTGGGCCAAAGCGCGCGACGTGCTGCTCGGCCCGATGGGGCGCCTGCCGGGTGGACGTGGTCACATGCTGCGTGTGCTCAGCGGTACCCAGCATGGCTGGTTCGGTTCGCTCGCGCTGGATCCGGCTTTCGTCGACGCGCTGGCCACTGCGGCGCAGGTGCCTCGCATCAACGCGATCACAGCCACTGCGTGAAACGCGTCGTCACGTGAATTAACGGTTGCCTCACTGCGCATATGCGAGAAGTAGGTTGCACGCGATTGCGCGTCGCCCGTTTTCCTTTCCGTGATCAACATCGCGCGTGGCCCGGGAGGCGCTGCCGTCGCGGCCTGTTGCGGCCCGGATGTGCCGCCTGTTGTCGAAGAGGAGGATGCCATGTTGTTCGCGGTCGAGGAGCTGGAATCGGAAATCTGCAAGCTGCGCGGTCTGTTGCAGATGCTGCACGAGGACCAGCCCGACGTACTGGAGGACGTGTTCGAGTTCCATGTCGGCAGCCTGATCAGTCATGCGTCGCCTGAGCACCACACGCGCATCCGCACCTGCGCGCAGGAGATGCTGGCGGCGATCCAGGCATTGCCGCGGCGACGGGAAGAGGACACGCCTGAGTTCCAGCTGATGCCGCAGCTGGATATCCGTCCGGCCTGATTCAAGCCAGGGGCAGTGCCACCAGGCCGTTGTCCACGCAGGCGACCATCTGTTCGCCGGCAGCGGGAACAGGAACGATTCCGGCGGTGAACGCGGAGAAGGCCGGCAGGAGCGTCATCCTGTCACGCAGCCAGAATGCGGGGAAGCGCCGCCGCAACGGAGGCAAAGCGATCTGTGGATGCAGATGCCCGGCGATCACATGCAGCTCCGCATCGGGCACCGGCTCATGCCGAAGCAGGAACGGTGGCAACCGTACTTCGTCGTGGATCTGCACCTGCAGCTCGGCATGCGGCAGCTGCCGGTCATGATTTCCGCGCAGGACATGCACGTCCAGTGCGGCATTGCGTTCGCGCCAATCCAGCCATTGCTGGTACCACGCAGCACGATGCGCCGGGTCATGCAGGATGTCGCCCAGGATCCACACCTCGCGGCAGGCACGCGCGTCCAGCAGCCCCTGCAGGCGTTGCAGGTCCTTGCCGGTACCGCCGCCGGGCAGCGCGATGCCTGCGCGGCGGAAGACATCGGCCTTGCCCAGGTGCAGATCGGCGAGCAGCAGTGCCTGCCGCGCGGGCCAGTACAGTGCACGCGCGCCAAGCAGCACCAGCGGCTCGCCTGCGCGCAGCAGCGGCAGTTCATCGGCCATGCCGACGCTCCAGCTGCTGGGCCACGCGTTGCACCCGGGTACGCCAGTCTTCGTTGCTGAACTGCCCGCGCAGGCGTTCGGCCCACAGCGGGAAACCCAACGGCGTCAGTGACGCCGGGCGCTGCACCGAGAGGGTCTGCATCCGAATCCTGGCCAGTACCTGTTGCAGCCCCGGCATGTCGAGGCTGTCATTCAGCACTTCCTGTTCCGCCAGCGCCAGCAGCAGGTGATCCGGGTCGTGCTCGCGCAGTACGTCGTAGAGCAGTCCCGCGGACGCCTGCAGCTGGCGCAGTGCCCGTGGCATGCCACCGGGCAGGCTGGGGACCAGCAGGCCGGCGACGCGTGCGATGCCGCGGAACTGGCGACGCGCCAGCTCGCCCAGGTTCACCGCAGCACGCAGGTCATCCAGCAGCTGATCGGAGGCGAACAGCGCCCGCCATTGCGCCGCGTCCAGATCGATGGCCTGTGCCGGTGCCAGCACCAGGCCGTGATCGTTCACCGCATAGCCGATGCTGTTGCGCTGCCGGCGGGTACAGCGCAGCGCCAGCAGGGCGGCCAGCGCCTCATGCACGTGGCGGCCGGCAAAGGGATAGACGAACAGGAACTGGCCTTCGCGACGCCGCACCTCTTCCACCAGCAGGTGGTCCGGGCCGGGAAGCGCCGACAACTGTTGCTGCAGTGCCAGCAAGGGCGACAGCCAGCGTGATTCGGCGCTGTCGTCAGCACCGGACAGTACCCACTCCAGCTCGCGTCCGAGTGGCATCGACAGCGGCAACTGGCCTCCCTGCCAGCGTGGCACGACACCGTCTCCGCGCCCTCGTGCCAACCGCACGAAGGCGGTCATGTCGCGCAGCTGCACAAGCTCCAGCAGGCGCCCGGCGAACTGGAAGCGGTCGCCACGGCGCAGGCGGCTGGCGAACTGCTCCTCCACGGCGCCCAGGCTGCCGCCGCGCAGGAACTGCACGCGCACGCTGCCATCGCTGCTGATGGTGCCGATCGACAGCCGATGACGCAGCGCCTGGCGGCGGTCGTGCATGCGGTACCACCCATCGGCATCTCGCACGACCTTGTGGAAATCGGGGTACTGGGCCAACGCCTGCCCGCCCTGCACGATGAACGTGAGCACGGCCTGCCACTGGTCGTCGCCGAGCGACGCGAAGGCATGGGTACGCCGGACCTGTGCCAGCAGCGCAGTGCTGTCGAAGCCGCCCGCCAGTGCGCGGCTGACCGCGTGCTGGGCCAGCACATCCAGCGACAGCGTCGGCGGCCTGCGCGCTTCGACCACACCTTCAGCCAAGGCACGGCGCACCGCAGCGTACTCGGCCAGTTCCAGCGCATGGCTGGGCACGCACAGGATGGCGCCGCTGGCACCCGGGCGGTGGCGTGCGCGTCCGGCGCGCTGGCGCAGGCGCGCCACGCCCTTCGGGCTGCCCAGCTGCAGGACCTGCTCAACCTCGGGGAAGTCGACACCCAGGTCGAGGCTGGAGGTGGCAACCACGCAGCGCAGCGCGCCCGCGCGCAGGCCATCCTCCACCTGCTGGCGCAGCGCCGGATCCAGCGAGCCGTGGTGCAGCGCAAGCGTGTCCGGTTCTTCCGGCCAGACCGCCGCCAGCGCCTGATGCCACAGTTCCGCCTGTGCACGGGTGTTGGTGAACAGCAGGCTGCTGCGTGCCTGCATCAGTGCCTCCAGCACGCGTGGCAGCTGTGCCAGGCCCAGATGCCCCGCCCATGGGAAGCGCTCGCCGGGGTCTGGCAACAGGCTGCGCACGCTCAGTGGGCGCGGTCGTACGCCCTGCACGATCGGTGCTTCCGGTCGCCCGGGCAGCAGCACGTCGCGCGCCTCCTGCAGATTGCCCAGGGTGGCTGACAGTCCCCACAGCTGCAATGCCGGCGTGGTATCGCGCAACACCGCCAGGTTCAACTGCAGCAGGACGCCGCGCTTGTTTCCCAGCAGTTCGTGCCATTCGTCCACCACCACGCAGCGCAGCCGCTGCATGCGCGGCAGCGTATCTGGATAGCTCAGCAGCAGCGCCAGTGATTCCGGCGTCGTCACCAGTACGTCGATGCGGCCTTCGCGCGCCTGGCGCCGCTCGCGGTTGCTGGCGTCACCACTGCGCAGGCCGACACGCCAACCCAGCCCCAGCCCATCGACCACGATCTGCAGCGCGCGCGCGGTGTCGCTGGCCAAGGCGCGCAAGGGGGTCACCCACAGCACCTGCAGCGGGCGTACCGCGCTGGCGCGGCGGGGGGAGGGCGGCGGGTCGATCATGGCCTGCAGCAGCGGCCCTCCGAACATCGCCAGTGTCTTGCCGCTGCCTGTGGGTGTGTGCAGCAGTCCGGATTCGCCGGCGAGATAGTGACGCCACATCGCGCGCTGGAACGGCAGTGAGCGCCAGCCTCTGGACGCGAACCAGTCTTCCAGCCGGCGCAGTGCCTGGCTGCGGTTCATCGTGCCAATGCCTGCAGCGTGGCCAGCTGATCGGCTTCGCTGGCGGGCTTGTCGTGGCGCCAGCGCAGGATGCGCGGAAAGCGCACAGCGATGCCCGACTTGTGCCGGCTGCTGCGGTTGACCGCCTCGAAGCCCAGCTCGAAGACGTGTTCGGCGCGAACGCTGCGCACCGGGCCGAAGCGCTCGCGGGTGTTGGCGCGGATCCAGCGATCAAGCGCGAGGATTTCCTTGTCATCCAGGCCCGAATAGGCCTTGGCCACCGGCACCAGCGTGTCGCCGTCCCAGACGCCGAAGGTGTAGTCGGTGTACAGCGTGCTGCGCCGCCCATGGCCGGCCTGCGCGTACAGGAGCACCGCATCGATGGTGAGCGGATCGACCTTCCATTTCCACCAGTCACCACGGCGGCGTCCGGCCTGGTAGGGCGAGGCATGCCGCTTCAGCATCAGTCCTTCCACGCCGCGTTCGCGTGCCACGTCGCGCATTGCCGCCGCCTGAAGCCAGTCGTCGGCGTCAACGCCGGGTGAGAGCTGGATCCGTGCATCGTTCAGTGCACCGACGACCTCGGCGAGCCGCGCGCGCCGCTGCTGCAGCGGACGTTCGCGCAGGTCCACGCCATCGAGTTCAAGCAGGTCATAGGCGAGCACCCGCACCGGCGTGTTGCGCAGGGTGGCCGCACCGGGTTTTCGGCGCTGGATACGCGTCTGCAGCGCGGTGAAGGCACGCGGCAGGTCCGCGGCTTCGTCCCAGGCCAGCAGCTCGCCGTCCAGCACGCAGCCATCGGGAAGCGCCATCGCCGCCTGTTCGATCTCGGGGAAGCGGCCATCCAGCCGCTCTTCGCCGCGTGACCACAAGGCGACCTCGCCGCGCCGGCGCAGCAGCTGCAGGCGGATGCCATCCCACTTCCATTCCAGCAGCCAGTCATCGATCGCGCCAAGTCGTTCGGCAGGGTTGCCCTCCAGTGGCGAGGCGAGGAAGAACGGGTAGGGCTGCTGCCGGTCCAGCGGCAGCTCATCCGGCGACAGCAGCTGGGCCAGCAGCCCGGGCGAGGGCACCCACTCGCCCAGCATGCGCTGGGCGATGCGTGCGATGTCCAGGCCGGACCATTCGGCCAGCGCCTGCTGCACCAGTCGTTGCGAGACGCCAATGCGCAGGGCGCCGGTCAGCAGCTTGTTGAACACCAGGCGTTCGCTGCTGCACAGCTGCTGCCAGCCGGCCACGACTGCCGCACGGCGCATCGCCTCGGGTTGGTTGGCCACCGCCAGCAGGTGCTGTTCGATCCATTCGGCCAGGGGCCGGTCAGGCGAGGGGTTCGGTGGGTCGTCTAGCAGCAGGGTCAGCGTTTCGGCCAGGTCACCCACCTGCGCATAGCTGTCCTCCACCAGCCACGGTGGCAACCCTGATTCCTCGGCAATCCAGGCGCGCAGTTCGCCACTGGCGGCGATCTTCCTGCGCGCGCCGCCCACCTTGCCACCACTGAGCAGGTACAGCGCCCACGCCGCATCGTGCGCGCCTGCCTGGCCGAAGTAATCGACCAGTGCCGCTCGCTTGTCCAGCGTGGCAGTGCTGCGGTCCAGGCGTTGGTAGAGCGCTGCGAAGGCCTTCATTCCTCGCTCCCGAAATCGGTACGGAAGGCTTCGGCAGCCACGCCGCGTTCGCGCAGGAACGGAATCAATGCATCGGTATTGCCATGGGTGGCGATCACCCGCTGCGCGCCGGTCTGTTCGATCGTCTGCAGCAGTGCGGGCCAATCGGCGTGGTCGGAAATGACGAAGCCACGATCAACGTTGCGGCGGCGGCGGTTGCCGCGCAGTTGCATCCAGCCCGAGGCGAAGCCCAGCTGGTGACGGCCGAAGCGGCGCATCCAGGGCGTGCCCGCAGCCGAGGGCGGGGCGAGGATCAACTGGCCGGCGGCATCGGGCTGGCGGCCCTGTTCGGCCACGGTGAGCGTCTCCAGCATCGGTACGCCGGCCTGCCGGTACACCGCCACGCCATTGGCGATGGCGCCATGCAGCCAGGCCGGCCGATCATCCAGTGGCCGCAGCTCGGCCAGCACCCGCTGTGCCTTGCCCAGCGCATAGCACAGCAGGATCGCAGCCTCGCCGCGTTGTTCGCATTCGCGGCGCCACGCCACGATCTCGGCAGCGACGGCCGGCGTGTCCGGCCAGCGGTAGATCGGCAGGGCGAAGGTGGCTTCGGTGATGAAGGTATCGCAGGGCACTACTTCAAACGGCGCACAGGTTGGGTCAGGCTGCCGCTTGTAGTCGCCGGAGGCGACCCAGACCTGCCGCCCGTCGTCGATGCGCACCTGCGAAGATCCCAGGACGTGACCGGCTGGATGCAGCGATACCTGTACCCGGCCCAGGCGGAACGGCACGCCCTCGACGTGCGCCTGCACCGGCACATCGCCCAGGCGCCAGCGCAGGATCGGCAGGCTGCCTTCGCTGCAGTGGTACTCGCCCATGCCCGGGCGGGCGTGATCGCCGTGGCCATGGGTGATGACCGCGCGCGCTACCGGTCGCCAGGGATCAATGTGGAAATCGCCGGCGGCGCAGTACAGCCCTTCCGGGCGCAACACCACCAGATCGTCGTTGGCTGCCATGCGGTCACTGTGGCCTGCCGCTCGTGCACAGGGCGAGAACCGGCCTGAACACGGGCTTGGCAAGTCATGCGGCACAATCGGACCGCATACCTCTTGCCGCCAGGATGGACCGGATGAGTGGACCGAGCTTCAGCAGCGACGCGCCCTACGAAACCCATGTGGTGTTGAACCAGCCGCCACCGTTCGCGGGGCGCCAGTTGTGGACTGACGACGTGGCGCTGATGGAAGCTGTGCAGCGCGAAGGCGCTGGCAGCTTCGCGCCACGCCTGGCGGTCTATGGCGCGCTGGCCGGCGACGAGCTGTACCGGCTCGGCTTTGATGCCAACCGCGACCGCCCACGCCTGCGCACGCATGATGCGCAGGGTCATCGCATCGATACGGTGGAGTTCCATCCGGCCTATCACCAGTTGATGGAAACGGCGAAATCGCACGGTGTCGCCGGCTTGTCCTGGCACGAACCGCAACCCGGCGCGCACGTCGCGCGTGCGGTGTTGAGCTACCTGCACCACCAGGCCGAGGCCGGCACCAGTTGCCCCTTGACGATGACCCATGCAGCAGTAGCGGTGCTGCACGCGCAGCCGCATCTGGCCGAGTGGGCACGCAAGGCCGCAGCGCCGGTCTATGACCCGCGCGACGTGCCGGTGGCTGACAAGGCCGGCATCACCCTGGGCATGGGCATGACCGAGAAGCAGGGCGGCTCGGATGTGCGCGCCAACAGCACGCGCGCCGAACCGATCGATGGTGAGCGCTATCGCCTTGTCGGCCACAAGTGGTTCTTTTCCGCACCGATGTGCGATGGCTTCCTGGTGCTGGCGCAGGCGCCGGGAGGACTGACCTGCCTGCTGATGCCGCGCCGGCTGGCCGACGGTGACCGCAACGCGTTCCGCCTGATGCGGTTGAAGGACAAGCTCGGCGATTGGGCCAATGCCTCCAGCGAAGTCGAGTTCTGCGGCGCGCAGGCATGGCGGGTGGGCGAGGAGGGGCGTGGCGTGGCCACCATCATCGGCATGGTGATGATGACCCGCCTGGATTGCATGCTGGGCGCAGCGGCGGAAATGCGCATGGCGTTGGCGCAGGCGTTGCACCACGCACGCCATCGCCGCACCTTCGGCAAGCTGCTGGTCGAGCACCCGTTGATGACCAACGTGCTGGCCGACCTGGCGCTGGAATCGGAAGCAGCCACGGTACTTTCGATGCGCATCGCACGCGCGGTGGATCGCGCAGGCGTGGATGCCAACGAAGCTGCGCTGGCACGGGTGGGAACGGCGCTGGGCAAGTACTGGCTGTGCAAGCGCGCGCCGGCCTTCGTCAACGAAGCGCAGGAATGCCTCGGCGGCGCAGGCTATGTGGAGAAATCGATGCTGCCGCGGCTGTACCGGCAGGCGCCGTTGAATTCGATCTGGGAAGGCAGTGGCAACATCCAGTGCCTGGACGTACTGCGCGCGCTGGCACGTGAACCGGAGGCACTGGCGGCGCTGCGCGCCGAGCTGGCAGCGGTGGCCGATCGTGATGCGCGCTACGCAGCGGCATTGCAGCGTTGGGCAGCGGCACCGGCACCGGATGAGTCGCAGGCGAGGCTTTTCTGCGAGCGCACTGCGCTGCTGCTGCAGGCGGCGTTGATGTTGCGGGCGGGCAGTCCAATGGCTGAAGCGTTCGTGCGCAGCCGGCTGGAAGGGCAGCATGGGCTGGTGTTCGGGACGCTGCCGGCGGGTGTGGATCTGTCGGCAATGCAGGCGCGCGCGCTGCCTTAGGGGCGGCCAACGGCGAAGCCCCTCGTGGTGGCCGCTGATACTGATGGGTGGGCCGCGCGGGTAGGTCGCGCGGGCGCTGTGAATACGTCCTTGTAGGCGCGGGCGCGCCATCCATGGCGCTTACGCCCCTGCGCAACCTACCCGCGCGTCCTTGGACACTTTCCGTACGCGTCCAGCATGGAATCAACAGAAAGAGCAGAGAGCGAAAAGCAGAAAAGCCGCGGCAGTGCCGCGGCTTTTCCTGGGGCGCCGAGCCGATGCCCGGCTGCCGGTACGCCTTAGTGCTTGGCTTCTTCCTTGGCGGCGTTGGCCTTGGCGTCATTGGCGACATCACGGGCCTTGTCAGCAACCTTCTGTGCGGCGTCCGCAGTGGCGTCGCTGGCATGTGCAGCGGCGTCGGTTGCCGCAACCTTGGCCTTGTCTGCGGCGTTTGCGGTGGCGTCTGCGGCCTTGTCCAATGCCTGCTGGGTATCGGCGGCGGCCTGCTCGGAAGCGGCAGCGGTCTTGTCGGCAGCGTTGCGGGTGGCTTCGGCGGCCCTGTCCACGGCGTCACGGGCGGCAGCGCCGGCGCTGTCGGCGGCCTGCTGCGCGTCCTGCTTGGCCTGTTCGGCTTCCGGACCCTTGCAGGCGGCCAGGGCCAGCAGCAGGGAGGCGGCCAGCAGCGTGGTGGTGATCGGGCGAATCTTCATGGCGGTCTCCGGTACTGCAATGGATGGGGACGCCAGCCTATTCATGCCGTTGTGAAGACGGGGTCGCGATCCGAGGCGCGCGCAGGCAGCAGGCCAAAGAAAAAGCCGCTGGCGAACCAGCGGCTTTTCCAGAACAGCCTGAAGAAAGAAGTTATTACTTCTTGGCTTCTTCAGCAGCGTCCTTGGCCTGCTCAGCGGTAGCTTCGGCAGCCTTGGCAGCGTCCTTGGCTTCGCCAGCAGCAGCGTCGGTCGCGGCAGCAGCGGTGTTGGCAGCAGCGTCGGTCGCAGCGTCAGCAGCGGTGGCGGCGGTGTTGGCAGCCTGCTGGGCAGCGTCGGCGGTCTGGGCGCCGGCAGCGGCGGCCTGGTCGGCAGCAGCCTGGGCTTCGGTGGCGGCTTCGTTGGCCGAAGCAGCGGCGTCCTGGGCAGCTTCCTGCTTCGAGCAGGCGGCCAGGGCCAGAGCCAGGGACATCGCGACCAGCAGCTTGTTGATGCTCATTGTGTAAATCCTCGTCGTTAGAATTAGGCAACGCGCATGCTGCGCGCCGACAACATGATGACAAGCCAAGATTGGGTGTCAAGCGATCCCGCATTCATTTTTGCGAAATCGTCGTTAAATCTTTTTAAATCAATTCGATGGCGATGGCTGTTGCTTCACCGCCACCGATGCACAGGGTGGCAATGCCGCGCTTGCCACCGCGCGTGCGCAGGGCGTTGACCAAGGTCACCACCAGGCGTGCACCGGAGGCACCGATGGGATGGCCCAGTGCGCAGGCCCCGCCATTCACGTTGAGCTTGTCGTGCGGGATGCCCAGTTCACGCATCGGTGCCATCGCCACCACGGCGAAGGCCTCATTGATTTCGAACAGGTCGATCTGGTCCAGCGACCATCCGGTCTTGGCCAGCAGCGTGCGGATCGCGCCGATCGGGGCGGTGGTGAACCACTCCGGTTCCTGCGAATGGGTGGCGTGGCCGACGATGCGCGCCAGCGGGGTAATGCCACGTGCGTTGGCGTCTTCCTCGGTCAGCAGGACCACCGCAGCGGCGCCGTCGGAGATGCTGGAGGAGCTGGCGGCGGTGACGCTGCCGTCCTTCTTGAAGGCCGGGCGCAGGGTCGGGATCTTGGCGGTGTCGGAGCGGCCGGGTTGCTCGTCGGTGGCGACCTCGACCTCACCCTTGCGGGTGGCGACCTTCACCGCGACGATCTCGTCGGCGAATGCCCCATTGGCCTGTGCGGCCTGTGCGCGCTTGACCGATTCGATCGCATAGGCGTCCTGTTCCTCGCGGCTGAACTGGTACTTGTCCACGGCGCATTCGGCGAATTCACCCATGGCCTTGCCGTCGTAGGCGTTGACCAGGCCGTCGTGGGCCATGTGGTCGATCGCCTGGAAGTTGCCGAAGCGGTTGCCGGTACGCGAGTTGGGCAGCAGGTGCGGGGCGTTGGACATCGATTCCATGCCGCCGGCAACCACGATGCTGGCCGAACCGGCCTTGATCAGGTCATGGCCGAGCATGATGGTCTTCATGCCCGAGCCGCACACCTTGTTGAGGGTGGTGGCACCGGTCGACAGCGGAATGCCGGCGGCGATCGCCGCCTGGCGGGCGGGCGCCTGGCCGAGGTTGGCCGGCAGCACGCAGCCCATGAGGACTTCAGAGACGTCGCTGGCCGGCACGCCCGACTGTTCCAGGGCGGCCGCGATGGCGGCCGCGCCGAGGGTCGGGGTCGGCACGCCGTTGAACTGGCCGAGGAAGGAGCCGATGGCGGTGCGCTTGGCGGCGGCGATGACGATGTTGGACATGGCAATCTCGTTGATGCGTAAGCAATGTTCGGAAAGGAGACCGAAGACGTTGGAAGCGCCGCGATTTCCCGGCAGACTGCGTGGGGGTCGACCCAAGTATAGAGGGTCGGGGAGGGCCGCCGCTGGGCGGCACCGCACGCCTGCCGGGATGTAGGCAGGCCAACGTTCATGGGAAGGAATCGATGGAACGCACGATGATGGTGAGGTCGGCGCTGGCGTCGGCGCTGGCGATGGCATTGACGGCATGTGGTGGCGGCGGAGGCGGCGGCAATGTCCGCATCGATCCACCCCCGACCACCCCGACGCCCCCGACCACGCCCCCGCCGACCACCCCGCCTCCGGCCAAGCCGCAGGAGCCGGCCTTCGACGCGCACCTGTCCGTGACCAATGCGCGTGCCGCACAGGCCGCCGGCCTGACCGGGCAGGGGGTGCGCATCGGCATCGTCGATTCGGGCGTGCAGCGCAACGCAGTGGCGCTGAACGGGCGCGTGGTCGCCAACCTCAACTACATCGACCCCGCCCGCAACAACCTGCAGGTGGACGACGTGGTGGGTCACGGCACGGCGGTGGCCAGCCTGGCCGCGGGTGCTCCAGTGGGGTCCTGGCCGGGCGGCATCGCCCCCGGCGCACAGATCGTTTCGGCGCGGATCATCGCCGACAAGCCGCCCGTCGATGACGGCAGCGGCAAGGGCAATTCCTTCAGCGGCCCACTGGGCGTGGCGCAGGTCCACCAGGACCTGATCAGCTACAACGTGAAGGTGATGAACAATTCGTGGGGCGGCCTGTACTGGACCGACCTGCCGACCACCGCGCAGGTGGCGGCCGAGTACCGGCCGTTCGTCATCAATCATGGCGGCCTGGTGGTGTTCGCGGCCGGCAACGATGCGCGCCCCGAGCCGAGCAGCCTGGCCGCGCTGCCCAGCCAGCTGGGCGTTGCCGGCTCGCTGCCAGCGGCCGATCTGGAGCGCGGCTGGCTGGTGGCCACTGCGGTGGATCCGTATGCACCGGGCACGCTGGCCAGCTACGCCAATGCCTGCGGCCAGGCCGCGCGCTACTGCCTGGCGGCGCCGGGCAGCGCGGTCTATCCCGATGCCAACGGCGGCAGCTATTACTGGAACTACGGCACGTCCTTTGCCGCCCCGCTGATTTCCGGCGCCGCCGCCCTGGTCTGGCAGCGCTACCCGTACTTCGACAACAACCTGGTGCGGCAGACCCTGCTGGGCACCGCCAAGGACATCGGTGCGCCCGGCGTGGATGCGGTGTTCGGCTACGGCCTGCTCGACATCTCGCGGGCGATCAAGGGGCCGGGGCGCTTCGACTGGGGCGATGTGGTGGCCAATGTCGATGCGCCATCGAGTGGCTCGCTGTGGAGCAACGACATCGTCGGCAGCGGTGGCCTGGTCAAGCAGGGCGGGGGAACCCTGGTGCTGGGTGGCAACAACAGCTACAGCGGCGCCACCCGCATCGAGCGCGGCATCCTGTCACTGCAGAACGGCAGCGTGATCCGCTCCAACGTGACGATCCTGGCGCAGCCCGATCCGGATTCGACCGGCCTGCAGTTCAATGGCGGTACGCCGCGCGTGATCGGCAATGTGGTCAACGGCAGCAGCGTGTTCCTCACCACCGGTAGCACCACCGGCACCATCGAGGGCAACTACACCCAGCAGGCCGGTGCACAGCTGATGATCGCACTGGGTGCCAATGCGCTGCAGGTCACCGGCAAGGCCACGATCAACGGGGGCGTGCGCGTGCACGGCTTCGTCTCCGGCTATGTGCCGCAGAACGGCAGCCGCCAGGACCTGATCCACGCCGCCGGCGGCCTCAGCGGCACCTTCAGCAGCCCGGCCACCTCCAGCGGCCTGCAGGGCCTGTCGCTGCTGCAGAGCAGCTATGGCTATGACAGCAACAACGCTTGGTTGAACCTGACCCAGGTCAGCGTCACGGCGGCAGCGACCGGGCTCACGGCCTCGGCGCAGTCGGCTGCGCAACGCGTGGACAGTGCGTTCAGCGCGCTTGATGGCGATACGACGCTGCAGGGCTCGGCCTTCGGTACGGCCGCCGGTGCGCTGCAGTGGACCGGCGGTGGCAGCAAAGGCCTCGAGGCCAGTTTGCAGAGCCTGTCCGGACAGGCGCATGCGCGGGCCGAGTCGGCCACCTTCGACAGCATCGACATGTCACGCCGCGCGATCGCCGAGCGCTTCGATCGCGTGCAGGCGGCGCCGCGCCTGCGCGGGGCCTGGCAGAGCGCGCTCGGCGAAGCCGGGCAGGGCAGTTTCGCCGGCAATGCCGCCGACAGCCGTGGTTGGATGGCCGGCCAGGACCTGCCGCTGGGCAGCAATGGGCTGATGGGTGTGGCCTTCGGCGAAACCCGCAGCGATGGTGGCAGTGGCTTCGGCGGTGATCGTGGGCGTGATCGCCAGGCGCAGGCGCAGCTGTACGCCGGCTGGAACCTGGGCCGGGGCTATGCGCTGGCGCAGGTCGGCAGCGGCCAGTTCACCCGTGCGCTGGATCGCCAGTTGCTGCTGGGCGCCGGCGCCTACGGTGTCTCTGCACGTTACGGCGGACGTTTCAGCAGTGCCAGTGTCGAAGGCGGCTATCGCTTCGGCAACGCGGGTGCGTCGTTGACCCCGTATCTGGGCGCCAGCACGACGCGCGTGGATACCGATGCCTTCAACGAACTGGGCGGGTTCGGCTTCGGCCTGCGTGGCGATGCCAACCGCGTACAGCGCAGCCAGATGCTGGCCGGTATCCGCGGCGAACGTGGCTGGGGGCGCTGGACCCTGCGCGGGCATGCCGAATGGCAGCAGCGGCTCGATGGTGCCGATGCGGACTGGCAGGCCAGTTTCGTCGGCGTTGATGCATGGGCGCCACTGGCGGGCTGGAACGCGCCGCGAGGCAGTGCGTTGTTCGGCGTGGCGCTGGAGTCGTGGTGGGGCCGCAACGGCCGCCTGAGCCTGGGCTTTGACCAGCGCGTCGGAGGCGAAGGCGCGCGCCAGGCGGCGTTGCGCTACAGCACCGGCTTCTGAACGGGCGGTCGCGCCGGGTCGAAAGGCCCGGCGCGACATCGGCAGGCTCAGCCGCCGCGCAGGTTGCCCAGGCGCGGGGTGCTGCGGCCCAGCGGCATCTTCAGCTTGCCGATCGACAGGATACGGCTTTCGGCGATGCGGTCGGCTGCCCGCTGCGGCGCGATGTTCTCGCGTTGCGACAGTTCGAAGATGCGGGTGAGGTTGTGGTAGATGCTGCGGATCAGGCGCATCGCGCGTTCGCGGTTGTAGCCATCGATCTCCAGCGACACGTTCATCACGCCGCCCGCGTTGACCGCGTAGTCAGGTGCATACAGGATGCCGCGCGCATGCAGTTCATCGCCGATTTCCAGGCTCGCCAGCTGGTTGTTGGCGGTACCGCAGATGATCTTCGCCTTGATCCGCGGCAGGGTGTCGGCGTTGATCGCGCCTTCCAGCGCGCACGGTGCGAACACATCGGCGTTCACTTCGTGGATCTCGTCCGGCTTGACCGCTTCGGCGCCGAAATCGCTGACCGCGCGATCAACCAGCGCGCTGTCCAGGTCGGTGACATACAGTTTGGCGCCGCGATCGCGCAGCAGCTTGACCAGCTCCATGCCGATGTGGCCCAGGCCCTGCACTGCGATGCTGGTCTTGCCCACTTCCTCATGGCCGAACTTGAAGCGCATCGCCGCCATCAGCGCCTGCAGCGCACCGTAGGCGGTGAACGGGGCCGGATCGCCGGAGCCGCCATGGACCTGGTGCACGCCGGTCACGAACTGGCTCTCCAGGTAGATGTTCTCCATGTCGTTGACGTCGGTACCGACGTCCTCGGCGGTGATGTAGCGCCCTCCCAGCGAGTCGACATAACGGCCGAAGGCGCGGAACAGTACTTCAGTCTTGTCCACCTTCGGGTCGCCGATGATCACCGCCTTGCCACCACCGACGTTGAGGCCGGCCAGCGCATTCTTGTAGGTCATCGTCCGGCTCAGCCGCAGCACGTCGGCCAGCGCCTCGTCGGTGCTGGCATACGGACGCATGCGCACGCCGCCCAGGGCCGGGCCCAGGGTGGTGTTGTGGATGGCGATGATCGCCTGCAGGCCGGCATCGTGGTTGTGGCAGAACACCACTTGTTCGTGGCCGGTGGTGGCGAGGGTTTCGAATAGCATGGCGTCTCCGATGGCGCGAACAGCGGCGAACTGCAGCGAACGGCCAGTGAACGGTAGGGTCCCAAAACAAAAAAAGCGACGTCGTCATGGCTGGGGGACGGGTCGCGCGGCGCCATTCTAGTCCATTCCCCCGGCCGGTGCCGTCGACATCGCATGCCTTGCAGTTAAAGAAGATGAAAATGCGGCCGATGCTGCGACGACGGCGGGTGGCCGGATTCGCGTGAAGAGGCAGGCGGTCAGTGACGGCAAGGGCACCACAACGACAGGGCAGGCGGCGATGACAGCGGCCTGGTGGCGATCGCTGCGCGGCTGGCTGGCGCGTTCGACCGGGGCGGCACCGTCGCGGCTGGTTGCTGCGTCCCGCCAGGCGGTGGCCGCCGCAGCGGCGAGCCTGCAGGGCGAGGCGCTGCCCCCGGCCGAGATCGCTGCACATCTGCAACGTGGCCTGCATGCGCTGGCCCTGTACCCGCGTCTGGCCGGTGAATCCACGCCGGTGCAGGCCGCAGGGCTGGGCGAGGCGGTGGCGCGCGCGCTGCAGGACCGCAACTGGGCGGCCAGGCAGCTGCCCCGCCGGCCGCAACTGCTGCCGCAGCTGATCCAGACCGTCAACGACGATGCCGCCTCAGCGCGGGTGATGGCCGCGATCATCGGCCAGGACCCGGTACTGACCAGCAACCTGCTGCGCATCGCCAACAGCCCGGCCTACAAGGTGCATGAGCGCCCGGTTGAAAGCCTGCAGCGGGCGGTGACACTGGTGGGTACCGAAGGCGTGCGGCAGATCATCAGCGCGGTACTGGTGCAGCCGGTGATGCAGGTGCAGTGCGAAGTGTTCCCGCAGTTCAGCGCGATCATCTGGGAGCACGCGCTGCTGGCCTCGCGCGTGGCCGCCGATCACGCACGTACGGTCACCTTCGGTGATGCCTTCGCTGCGCAGTGGCTGGGCCTGGTGCAGGGACTGGGCGCGTCACTGGTAATGCGCCAGCTGCTGCAGGAAGCGCAGGCCCGCGGCGAGGCCGTGGAGCCGGCGTTGGCCCTGCAGCTGCTGCAGCAGTGGTCGTTACCGTTGGCGCAGCGGGTGGCCGCCGCATGGGAGCTGCCTGAGCCGGTTCACCAGGCCCTGGCGGTGGATGCAGAAGGGGCGCTGGCCGACAGCCTGCGCCTGGCCAGCGCCGCCGCAGCGGCCAGCCTGTTGTGCCGCCATGGGCATGCCAGCCAGAGCCGCATGCTGGCGCTGCTGGAGCAGCTGCCTTCAGCGCCGCCGCATGCATTGCGCTGGATCTGGCGGCGCCTGCATGGGCGCAGCGTGGAAACGCTGGATGAGGCCGGACAGGACCAGGCCGGCCCGGCGGCCTGAGTGCTACAGCTGCGATTCGACAGGCAGCCAGCTGATCACCCGCGACAGCCAGCGTTTGCGCGCCGTTGCCCCTGGCTCGGCCTCGACCCAGTTCGGTGGCGGCTCGCGCTCCAGCCAGCGCAACCGGCCACGGTCGTCCAGCGCCAGCCACCAGCTGTGCCTGGGGCCTGCCAGGCGCAGGTACTCATCGCGCAGCCGCGCCCCCAGCACCGGGTCGTCGAACAGTACGCCCATTTCGGTGTTGAGGTAGGCCGAGCGCGGGTCGAGGTTGAACGAGCCGACGAAGCCGCGGCGGTCGTCGACCACGAACGCCTTGGTGTGCAGGCTCGCGCCGCTGCTGCCGAACATGCCGGCATCGCCGGACTGACCCTGCGCCTTCAGTTCGTACAGGTGGACGCCCGCTTCGAGCAACGGCACGCGGTAGCTCATGTAGCCGCCGTGCACGGCGGCGACGTCGTTGGCAGCCAGTGAGTTGGTCACCACGCCGATCTGCACGCCCCGCCCGGCCATGGCCGAAAAGCCATCCAGGCCTTCGTTGCCTGGCACGAAGTAGGGCGAGATCAACAACGTTTTGTGCCGGGCGGCCTGCAGCTCGCTGATCAGGGTCGACACCAGCCAGGCAGCGCGATCATCCCTGCGATGCTTCAGCGGCGGGTCCGAGACGATGCGCACTGCACTGCTCCAGTGCAATGGCTCGGGACTCGGGCGCTGCCGCTGGCGTGATTCGGCCACGCGCGCGAGGTAGGGCCGGGCCACGTCCCGCTGCGCCTCATGATCCGATTCGCGCACCAGCAGGCGCAGCTGCGCATCGGTATGGAAGGCAAGCGCGGATACCGGAATGGCGGCCTCGCTGTTCCAGTAGTCGTCGAAGATCCGGTTGGCCTGCTCCACGGCAGGGCCGGCGACCAGCAGGTCCAGATCCTGGAAGTTCACATCGGTGCGCGCGCTGAAGTACTCCTCGCCGATGTTGCGGCCACCGACGATCGCGACGCGGCCATCGGCGATCCAGCTCTTGTTGTGCATGCGGTGGTTCACGCTGAAGAAGCGTTGCACCATCTCCACCATGCGCAGGATGCCGGTCCGGTTGCGGAACGGGTTGTAGAGGCGGATTTCAATGTTGGGGTGCCGGTCCAGCGCCATCATCAGCGCGTCCTTGTCCTTGGCATTCATGTCATCGAGCAGGATGCGCACGCGCACACCGCGCTCGGCGGCGTCATGCAGCGCCTTGGCCATCAGGTGGCCGATCAGGTCGTCGTGCCAGATGTAGTACTGCAGGTCCAGGCTGCGGCCAGCGTGCGCGGTGATCATCGCGCGCGCGGCGAAGGCATCCATGCCATCACTGAGGAACGCTACGCCTGATTGCCCGGGATGCGCGTCCTGCAGCGGCACGATCTGCTGGTCGATGCGGGTCTGCGCCGGCTGCAGTGGCAGTACATGCGAGGGCGCGCCCTGTGCCTGTGGCGTGAGATGGTCGGCCAGCAGCAGCCCGGACAGGACCAGCAGCAACAGCGCGGCGAGGATGATTGCAGCGACGCGCAACAGGCGTCGCCACAGGGGCATGGGCAGGCTCATGCCTCGATGGTAGATCCACGCCCTGCGTGAAGGAATGCCTGCAGGATCGATAGGGCATCAGCGCGCTTGCCTTCGGCAACGGATCCGACCCCGGGGGCGTCACAATGGGGGCGGACCCGTTTCCGCAGGAAAGGGCCCTGACCCGCAGGCCTCAGAACCGCTCGTCGCTGCCCAGGTAACGCCACTGCGCCGGCGGCAGCGGCCCCAATGCCACGCGGCCGATGCGCAGTCGGCGCACGGCCAGCACCTGCAGCCCGGCGGCGGTCACCGCCACGCGCAGGCCCTTGGCGGTCAGCCCCTTGCCGGCAAAGCGCAGGCGCTGCTCGCTTTGCCAGCTGACCTTGGCGCCGCCGGATTCCTGCTGCAGCCGCGCCAGCAGCCACGGTCCTCGCTCGGGGCCGCCTTCGGCCACTTCGATCAGGTATTCCTGTTCGGTGCGGCCCAGATTGCGCTGTAGATGGGCCAGCGTGGCCGGATCCTGGCTGACCACCACCAGGCCGCTGTCGCTGGCCGGAAGCGCAGCGGCCAGCTGCAGGCCGTGGAAATGGCGCTGCAACGGACGGATGTCGCTGGCATCAAGTTCGCTGCGGCTGTCACTGCTGACCAGCGCACACAGGGTCTCAGCAGCAACGCCGGCCGGCTTGTGCAGCAGCATGCTGACCCGCTCGGCCTTTTCATCGCTGGCCTGCTCGGCCACGACGATCAGCACGCTGTCATCGACCGGGCGCTGCGGCTGTTCCACCACTTCGCCGTTGACCGTGACCCAGCCGCCTTCGATATAGCGCCGCGCTTCGCCGCGGGGGATGCCGAGCAGGGCGGACAGGCGTTTGTCGAGACGGATCGGTTCCATGGCGGGCAGGTCGGGCAGGGGGCGCGCAGTGTAGCTGCTGCGGCCGGTCAGCGCTGGCTGCGGTTGGCCAGCTCGGTCAGGTACAGACGGGTATCGAACTCCAGCTGCAGGTAATCCGGTTCCATGTGTTGGCACAACTGGTAGAAGGCCTTGTTGTGGTCGGCTTCCTTCAGGTGGGCCAGCTCATGCACCACGATCATGCGCAGGAACGCCGCTGGCGCCTGGCGGAATACCGTAGCGATGCGGATCTCGCGGCTGGCCTTGAGGCGGCTGCCGTGCACGCGGGAAATGGCGGTATGCGTACCCAGCGCGTGCTTGATCACTTCCAGGGTGTTGTCGTAGCAGACCTTGTTGAGTGGCACCGACTTGCGCAGGTAGCGGTCCTTCAGCTCCTGGGTGTAGTCGTACAGCTGGCGGTCGCTGCGCACCTCGTGCGGGTCGGGATAGCGCTGCTGCAGCCAGGGGCCGAGCTTGCCCTGCGCCAGCAGTTCGCTGACCTGGGCGACCAGGGGTTCGGGGTAGCCGGTGAGGTACTTCAGGACTGCCATGCAGGGGCGGCGGGGCGTCGGTAGAATGGAAGCATCCAAGATTACACGCGGTACGTACCGACCATGGCAAAGCCCAACGCGCTGCAGGAACAATTGCTCAAGGCCGGTCTGGCCAAGAAGTCGCAGGCCAGCGCCGCCGCGCGGGAGCAGGCCAAGGCCCGGCAGGGCAAGGCCGAATCGGCCTCGGCCGAGGTCCAGCGTGAGGCTGAACGTGCCCGTGCCGAGAAGGTCGAGCGCGACCGTGCGCTGGCCGCCGAGCGCAATGCCCAGGCCAGGCAGGCGGAACAGAAGGCGCAGGCGAAGCAGATCATCGCGGCCCATGCAGTGCCCCACAAGGGCGATGACGAGTATCGCTTCAGCGATGGCGCGGCGATCCGCACCCTGCTGATCGACCCCAAGCTGCGCAAGGCGCTGTCGGTGGGCGTGCTGGTCATCGTCGCCAATGGCGAGGGTCACGCCCTGCTGCCGCGCGCCGCCGCCGAGAAGGTACGCGAGCGGACCCCGGAGGCGATCATCGTCGACCACGGCCAGCCGGGCTCGACCGCCGAGATCTCCACCGGCAACGCCGAGGACGACGCCTACTACGCCCAGTTCCAGGTGCCGGACGACCTGATCTGGTAAGCAAAAAGGGGACGGAGGGGATTAAGTCGCAATCGGCTTGATCGTACCCATCCGCGCTCTGTTCGTCTTCCTGAAGAGCAGCCGAGCGTGGCTCGGCTCTACATTAAGGCGTGCCTTTTTGCCGGGGTGTATTGTCTCCATATCAGGCGACACACCTGCGGAGGATGGCCATGGCTACCGGTTGGGCGGGAGACGGCGCGGTCCAGGACCAGATCGACGCCACCGTCGACGATGCGATCGCCCGCGCGCGGCGCCAGCTGCGCGAGGGCCCGGGTCTGGAGCACTGTGAGGAATGCGGCGCGCCGATCCCGTTGGCGCGGCGCCAGGCCGTGCCCGGTGTCCGGCTGTGCGTGGCGTGCCAGCAGGCGCATGACGACGAAGAACAGGCGCATGCCGGCTACAACCGGCGTGGCAGCAAGGACAGCCAGTTGAGGTAAAGGTTGTTCGGCAGGGCTGCGCCCTGCACCTGCTTGGAGCAACGGCAACGGCAACGGCAACGGCAAAAGCGTGCGATCCGAGGGATGGCGGGGCGGGTCCGATTGAGGGGGACGCTGCAAGTACGTCCATGTAAGCTCGGTCGCCGCATCCATGCGGCTCACGCCCCCTCAACCGGACCCACCCCGCCTTCGACAGATTTCCGCGATCTGTCCGTTCTTCTGTAGAGCCGAGCCATGCTCGGCTCAAATCATTCCGATATCGAAATTTTCGATTTCGATGGAAATTTATCCACGCATGGCGGGATCTACCCGATCGCGGAAATCTGTCGGAGGTGGGGCGGTGTCGGAGTGCGGGGTGTCAGCCGCATGGGCCCGAGGCATGCCTCGGGCGGGT
>NZ_JAVFVN010000248.1:0-361 GCF_030910085.1 Stenotrophomonas maltophilia group sp. RNC7
GCTGTATCCACTCCACATGAGAAGTGAACAAATTTAAGAGGATTGGTTTTGTCGGCCATTCTTTTCTTAAGCCAATCAATGGATCTAACATTATTTTTTCTATTGAAGTTGGGGAATATTAATCCCGTTGCTCTACCTCTAAGCCCTTGAATCTTATTTTTATAAAGCTTAGTGCCAGGAGGAGCTGATTGGATTTTCTTTTGGATATCTGCTTCTGTAAGGCTTAAATTATCCCTAAACGTAAAAAACCAATACCGCCATTTAGGTACTGGGTTCTCTGTTAATTCTGCCATGATTTCGTCTGGTACATCTTTCGCATATTTCTTGTATGGCCTAGATCTATTGATGAACTCTTTGTACA